>CATXYA010000272.1 GCA_958403605.1 uncultured Oscillospiraceae bacterium | reverse complement strand
GCTGATGATGCCCACGCGATGCCCCTCCTGCTCCAGCAGCCGGGCGATGATGGCCGCGCCGAAGCTGGGGTGGTCCACATAGGCGTCCCCCGTCACCACCACAAAATCCACGCTTTCCCACCCGCGTGAGAGCATCTCCGCGCGGGAAAGCGGCAAAAATTCTTCCTGCATCCATGTCCTCCAAGAAAAGCGGCGGCGGACTATTCGCCGCCGCACGCTGTTACGGTTCGATCGCTTTGAGCAGCGCGCCTGTTTTCAAAGCGCGCTGGGGTCGGCGTCTTTTTCCTGCTGCATCGTCATTTCGATCCACTGCTGACGGCTGATCAGCACCTGGCGCGGCTTGGCGCCCTCGTAGGGGCCGATGATGTGCTGCTGCTCCATCTCGTCGATGATGCGCGCCGCGCGGGCATAGCCCAGCTTACAGCGCCGCTGCAACAGGCTGGTGGAGGCCTGTCCGGCGTCGATGACCACTTCCACCGCCGTCTTGAACATCGGGTCCTGGGAATCGTTGTCCCCGTCGCTGTCCGCCGCGCCGCCGCCCTTCTCCGAGGCCGCGCGCTTTTCCATCTCGGCGATCATCTCTTCGTCGTAATCGGCCTTGGAATGTTTTTTCAAAAACTCGATCACGCTGCGGATCTCGCCAGAGCGCACAAAGGTGCCCTGGATACGGATGGGTTTGTTGACGCCCACGGGCATATACAGCATATCGCCGTTGCCCAGCAGCTTTTCCGCGCCGCCCGTATCCAGGATGGTGCGGCTGTCCACCTGGCTCATCACCGTCAGGCCGATGCGGGAGGGGATGTTGGCCTTGATGAGGCCGGTAATGACCTCCACCGACGGCCGCCGGGTGGCCACGATGCGGTGCATGCCCGCGGCGCGGGCTTTCTGCGCCAGACGGCAGATGTAATCCTCCACCTCTTTGCCCGCCACCATCATCAAATCAGCCAGCTCGTCGATGACGATGACGATGTACGGCATTTTTTCAAGGCTGGCGTCTTCCTCGGCCAGCGCGTTGTACTCCTCGATATTGGGCACGCCGCTCTCCGCCAGCTGGTGATAGCGCTTTTCCATCTCCGCCACCGCGGTCCCCAGCGCCCCGGCGGCCTTGCGCGGCTCGGTGACGACGGGCATCAGCAGATGCGGGATGCCGTTGTACTGCGCGAACTCCACCATCTTGGGATCGATGAGGATCATGCGCAGCGTCTCGGGGGAGCAGCGGTACAAGAAGCTCATGATGATGGAGTTGGTGCATACGGATTTGCCGCTGCCCGTGGTGCCCGCGATCAACAGATGTGGCATTTTGGCAAGGTTGCCGATCTGGCTTTTGCCCGCGATGTCCTTGCCCACGGCGAAGGCGAGCGGCGCTTTGCTGGTGGCGAATTCCGGTGATTCCAGGATGCTGCGCAGCGTCACCATGGTGCGTGTCTTGTTAGGGATCTCCACGCCCACGGCAGCCTTGCCGGGAATGGGCGCCTCGATGCGCACGCCGCTGGTGGCGAGGTTGAGGGCGATGTCGTCCGCCAGGACCGTGATGCGGCTGATTTTGACGCCCGCCTCGGGCTGCAGCTCATACCGCGTGACAGCGGGGCCGCGGCTGAGCGCCTGCATGCGCGTTTTCACGCCGAAGCTGGCGAGCGTCTTCACCAGCAGCTCGGCGTTGCGCGTCAGCTCCTCCTCGATATTCTGCTCGTTGACCGGCTTTGCCTTTTGGAACAAGCTCAGCGGCGGGTAGGCGTAACCGTCCGCCACGGGCTGCTGCTCAGGCTGGGCGGGCGCGGGCTTTTCCTGCGTGCCCACCGCCTTGCGCACCAGGTCGGCCAAAGATTCTTCCTGCGGCTCCCGGGCCGCCAGCGGTTGGGGTGCGGACGCCGGGGCCGGCGCGGCTGCCGGCTGCTGGACGGGCGGGACAAAGGGCGTCTCCGCCTGGGGCAGCGCTGCGGCTTCCGGTTTTACAGCCGGGCGCGCAGGGCGCGGCGGATACATGCCGAAGGTGCCGCCCGGGCCGATCTCCGGCTTTTCCTCGGGCTTCAGCACGGCGGCCTTTTCGGCCTCGTCCTCGCCCAGATCGATGTCGATGGAGGCCCGGTGCTTTGCCAGCGCGCCCTCATAGGTCCCCTTGTCAAACTCCGGCGCCGCCTGCTGTTGGCGCTGCAGCTGCCGCGCTTGGGCCTCCTCGGCCCGGCGGGCGCGGTCCTCCTCCTGCTGGGCGCGGCGCACCGCGCGCTCTTCCGAGTAAACGGCGTGCTTTTCTTTGGCGTCCGCGGCCTTGCCGGAACAATAATAATAGAGATCAGCCGGGGTCGTGCCCGTGACGATCATGACGCCGATGAGCACCAGCACCACCAAAATGATGTTGGCGCCGGGCCGGCCCACCAAAGCCAGCAGGCTCCAGCCGAACACCGAGCCCAGCACGCCGCCGCACAGCGGCCAATCCACCCCGGCGGCGGCAAAGTACAGGGATTTGATGCCGTTTTCAAAATCCAGCCCCGCCATATCGGTGCTGGAAAACACCACGGCCAGGCCGCTGAGCAGCGCCATGCCGAGGACGGCCTTGGCCGCCTTCGCCTTGACGGGCAGCCCCATGGCCACCCGTACCGCCAGGTACACCAGCACCGGCGCCAGTGCATAGCTGCTGATGCCGAACACGCCGAACAGCAGATGGATGCGCGCCCAGGCCCAGCCATCCGCGCCCTTGACATAAGTAAGCGCCGCCACAAGAATGGCGACGCCGAACAGTAAAATGCTCCACTCCGCGGCCATCTCCGGCTTCTGTCGGCGCTTTTTCCGGCCGCGCTGGGCAGCAGCGGTGCCGCGTTTTTTCGTCGTTTGTCTGGTTGCCATGCTTTACCCCTCGTTGGTACAAAATATACGATATTATTTTATCACCAAACGGCGGTCCAGACAACCTTTAATTTTCAGCATCTCCTTCGGAGTCCTCTTCCCGGGCCGACTGCTTGGGGATCAGCCGGTGCTGCTCGCGGTCTTTGCGTTCGTTTTCTTCGATGGCCTTATAGAGGTAATGCAGCGCGTCGCCCAGGGTGCCCAACTCATCGATCAGCCCCTCCTTGACCGCGGTGGGGCCGTCCAGCACGCTACCGATGTCCATCACCATTTCCCCGGTGCGCATCATCAGCTCGGTAAACCGCTGCTGGGTCATGCGGGAGTGCTCGCAGACAAAGCCTGTGATGCGCTGCTGCATCTGCTCAAAATATTTCATTGTTTGAGGCACGCCCAGCAAAAGGCCGGAGTGGCGCACCGGATGCACCGTCATGGTGGCGGTGGGCACAATAAAGCTGCGCTGCGCCGCCACGGCCAGCGGAATGCCGATGGAGTGGCCGCCGCCCAGCACCAGCGTGGCGCTGGGCTTGGTGATACCGCTGATCAGCTCGGCCAGCGCCAGACCCGCCTCCACGTCGCCGCCCACCGTGTTCAGGATCACCAGCAGGCCCTCCACCTCGGGGTCTTCCTCAATGGAGACCAATTGCGGGATCACGTGCTCATATTTGGTGGTCTTTTGGTTCTGCGGCGCCTGGGAATGGCCCTCGATCTGCCCGATCACCGTCAGGCAGTGAATGGCGTGCCGTCCGCGGGTGCGCATGACGCTGCCGGTCTCCAGCATGTATTCTTTTTCCAGGCGGCTGCGTTCGATCTCTGCCTCCTCGTCCTCTGCATCCTTGCTCTTTTCGCGCTCGTTGTTCATCTGGTTCCGCTCCTCCCTTTGTATGCCAGTACTGTCTTTAGCCTTTCCCCCGTGCGGCGGTTTATGCGCCTTGCGCGGCGGGGTCTTTTGCGGTACAATAGCCGCAAGCTGATAAGGAGGCTGCCCATGGGACAATATTTGGAAGTGATCGGCGCGGCGATGATCCTGTTCCCGC
>CATXYA010000271.1 GCA_958403605.1 uncultured Oscillospiraceae bacterium | reverse complement strand
AGCACCACCCATTTGTCTACCTGTTTATTTTTGACGCGGGAGAGGTCCAGCCCGCTTTCCTTGATCACTTCATTGAACGCCTTGAAGTTATCGTCCCACTTGCGCGGCACGGTGACGGTGCTCACCTCCGCGGTAGTGGGGTCCACTTCGACGCCATACCCCTGCAGGAACGTCGCCACGTCCTGCGCGCCGGTGATCTGCTGCGAAAGCGCGCCGCCCTGCGCGGCCGCATCCACTGCGTCGCCCTTGTTGCGCACCACGCCCACGGTAATGGCCGCGCCTGCCAGCACCACGCCGCAGACGGCCACCACAGCCAGTTTCCGCAGCCCGCCCTTGCGTAAAGTACATACAAACATTGCACGTTTCCCTCCTTACGATTTTCGGGGCGGTGTGCCGCCCCAACCCCTTCCGCGCGGCACGCGTTCCGGGCCGGCTGAACTGGTTTCTACTGAAATTCTATGAGGGGGGGCGTATGTTTAGCACAGACGTTTGCGGCGGACATGCCGTGAATTTTTCTATTGACAAAACCCGCGCGGACGGGGCATCATATATTTATAACAACAAACCGGAAGAAAGGGCTGCACGTATGGTACTGACAATAGACATCGGCAACACCAACATCGTTTTGGGCGGATACGAAAACGGGGCGCTGGGATTCTGCACCCGCATCTCCACGGACAAAAGCCTGGAGGCGGACCAGTACGCGCTGGAGCTGTCCGGCATCCTGAATCTTTACAAGGTGGCGGGGGAAAACATCGAAGGCGCCATCATTTCCAGCGTGGTGCCGCAGATCACCGACACAGTGGCGCGGGCGCTGCGCATGTTTGCGGGCGTGGAACCGCTGAAGCTCACGCAGGAGCTGCCCACAGGCGTAGGAGTAAACATCGACACACCCTCGGAGCTGGGGGCTGACCTGCTGGCCGGAGCCATCGCCGCAAAAGCGCTGTATCCGCTGCCGGCTATCGTCATCGACATGGGCACGGCCACAAAGATCACGGCCGTGGACGAGCAGGGCACGGTGCAGGGCGTGAGCATCATGCCGGGTGTTTTCATCAGCCTGGACGCGCTGGTAAACGGCACGAGCCTGCTGAAGGGCATCGCCACCAACGCGCCCGTGCGGGCCATCGGCAAAAACACCGTGGAAAGCATGCAGAGCGGCGTGGTATTTGGTGCGGCAAGTATGCTGGATGGCATGGTCGAGCGCTTCGAAGCCGAGCTCGGCCCCGCAAAAACGCTGGTGGCTACCGGCGGTGCGGCGGGCATTGTTGTGCCGCACTGCCGGCACAGCGTGCAATATGTGCCCACACTCATTCTGGACGGCCTTTATGCCGTGTACTGCCGCACACACGCGGCCCTGTAAAAAACGTGCGTAAAAAGCACGGGCGCGCCTTCTCCCTTTTGCGCCTCCCCCTGCATGCCCACAAAACAGAAAAGCCCCTCTGCGCGGCGCGCAGAGGGGCTTTTCCGGCGTTTTGTACCGGGGATGCGTTATTCTTCGTCCTTGCCGCCGCAGCAGCCTTCACAGCCTTCGCAGGCGTCGTCGTCCTCGCTGAAGTCGACCTCAAACTTTGTGCCGCAGTTGGGGCAGGCCAGATCGTCGTTGGCCAGCATATCCTCATCCACGCACACAACCTCGCCGCACTGCGGGCAGGTGATCTCATACAGGCCCGCCTCGTACTCCTCGTCGTAGTCGTCCTCGTCTTCGTCCCCGCCGTCCTCGTCGAACAGGAAGTTTTCCACGTCCTCCAGGTCCTCGCTCATGGCGTCGACCTCATCGTACAGCGTATCCACATCCTCGTCGATGTTGGTGACCTCCTTGGCCATCTCCTCCAGCACATCCACAACAGCGGCAATCAGCTTGCCCTCCTTGGTGGCAGTGTCAAATTCCATGCCCTCCATCATCCCTTTGATGTAGGCGACTTTTTCTTTCAGTTCCATGGGTCATACCCTCCTATGCTTTTATTCTTTCATCGCAATGCAATGAAAAGCGTCTTCAGGCGGCATCCGCCGCGTTCCGGCCCGGAGGCCGTTTTTTAGTATCAAACAGGCAAGGCCGTACCTTGCAGCCTTGCCTGTTTTTGCAAAAGTTATGCGCGCTCCATATACTCGCCGGTGCGGGTATCGATGCGGATCTTGTCGCCCTCGTTGATGAACAGGGGCACACGGATCTCCGCGCCGGTCTCCAGCGTGGCGGGCTTGAGCGTGTTGGTGGCCGTGTTGCCCTTGAAGCCCGGGTCCGTCTTGGTGACCTCCAGGACCACAAAGTTCGGAGCCTCGACGCCGAACACCTTGCCCTTATAGCTCAGCACCTTGCAGACCTCGTTCTCCTTCACGAATTTGAAGGCGTCGCCCAGCTCGCTCTCATTGAGGGGGATCTGCTCGAACGTTTCATTGTCCATGAAGTAGTACAGGTCGCCGTCCTGATAGGAATACGTCATTTCGCGGCGCTCGATATACGCGGTGGGGAACTTGGCGGTGGGGTTGTAGGTGCGCTCCACCACAGAACCCGAGATGACGTTGCGGATCTTGGTGCGCACGAAGGCCGCGCCCTTGCCCGGCTTTACATGCTGAAATTCAACGATCTGGAAGACGTTGCCGTCCTCTTCAAACGTGATGCCATTGCGGAAATCGCCAGCAGAAACCATAGAATGAATCCTCCAATATTATCCCGGCCGCCCCGGCCTTTGGCCGCCGGGCATACCAGTTCATTTTATCTATTCTGATTTTACACAATATGCGCCTGTTTTGCAAGGGTTTTCGGCCATTTTAAGCCATTTTCCCCCAAGACGGCCGCGCTTTCCCCGCCGGGCGGGCAGCTGCCCGCCCACGCGTCACAGCACGATCAGCTCCTTCGGGCTTTTTCCCACGATCTCGCAGCCGTCCGGCCGCACGAAGGTGGTGTCCTCGATGCGCACGCCGAATTTTCCCGGCAGGTAGATGCCCGGCTCGATGGTCATGACCATGCCGGACTGTATGATGTCGCTGCAGGTGGGGCTGTAACGGGGGTTTTCATGGATCTCGATGCCCACGGCGTGGCCCAGCCCGTGGCCGAAGCAGCCCTCGTAGCCCGCGCCGTAGATGATATCCCGGGCAACCTTGTCCACCTCGCAGCCTTTGTAGCCCGCTTTGGCGAATCCGCAGCAGGCGAGCTGCGCCTTCAAAACGGTATCATACACCTTTTTCTGCTCGTCGGACACATGGCCCACCGCCACCGTGCGCGTCATATCGGTGCAGTATCCGTCCACGTTCGCGCCGAAGTCCATGGTGACGAAGTCCCCCGCCTCGATGCGTTTGTCGCCGGGCACGCCGTGCGGCAGGCTCGTTTTTGCCCCCGAGACAAAGATCGTGTCGAACGCCAGCTTGCCCGCGCCGTGGCTCTTCATAAACACTTCCATCTCCAGCGCGGCGTCGATTTCCCGCACGCCGGGTTTGATGTAGCCCAGCATGTGCTCGAAGCAGGCGTCGGTGATGACCTGCGCGCGGCGGATGGCGTCGAATTCTTCCTCGGACTTGACGGCCCGGATGGCGTCGATGGCGTCGGAGAGCACGGCGCCGGTGTCCACCTCCACGCCGGGCAGCGCGGCGCGCACACGGTCCGCATAAGCCAGTGTGGCCTTGTTCTCCAGATACAGATGCTTAACGCCGTGCGCGGCCAGGATGTCCCGCACCTGCTCCAGTGCCTTTCCCTCTAAGATGACCTCGGCTTCCTTTACCGTCGCTTCGGCGATCTCGATGTAGCGGGAATCGATGATGAAGTAGGTTTTATCCGGCAAAATGAGCACGGTGCCCGCGTCCCCGGAGTCAAAGCCCAGAAAATAAAAGCGGTTCACATCCGTGGAGACAAGCGCCGCTTCAAAGCCCCCGGGCATGGCGGCA
>CATXYA010000270.1 GCA_958403605.1 uncultured Oscillospiraceae bacterium | reverse complement strand
GCCGGAGCCCATGATGCTCATGCCGTACAAAAACAGGGCGATGCCGCCCAACAGACTGATGACATTGAAGATCGTCATATCGTTTTCCACCTATTCTTTTGTGGTCCTGCTTTTTACACTTTTTTCACAACAATTTTATGATACCATTCGCGCTGGGCCCGCGCAACGGCGTTTTTGCAAAATCGGCGCTTTTGCGGGTTCCTGCGGCTAATTTCCCCTTGTTTTTGTGTAACACATGCAAAACCGGCCTTGACAAACCGCCGCGTTCGGATTAGATTAGAGGCAGAAAGGGCCTGGGCTCCGAGGTCCGCAAAGGGGGGTGGCGGATGTGGACAACGAGGCGAAGGCCGTGATGCTGCTCGGCGGCGCCATCATGTGCTTTTTTTCGGCCGTCATCCTGCTGCTGGCGGCGCTGTGGCAGCTGTGGCTGCGCGCGCGGGACCGCCGCCGCTGTACCGGGCAGGCCACCGGCTATGTGGTGGGCGAGGTGGAGCTGGCGGGCTCTGATACCCGCACCGCGGGCGAGGTGCCGCCTTTGGCGCTCACCGCCTGGACGCGGAACTCCGGTCTGGCCTTCCACGGCGGCGACGAGGTCCCCGGCGCCCTGAACGGCACCTTCCTCTATTTGTGGATCAGCCTGCTGCGGGGGCTGTCCCCCTGGCGCTTTTACCCCTGCGTCGTCTTTCAGGCGGAAGAGGGCGAGCGCACCGCCGTCAGCCTCACGGGCACCCGGCGGGAATTTTTGCCCATTGGCCGGGACGTGACGGTTTGGTATGACCCGGCCAAGAGCGGCCGGTTTTACATCGAAGAAGCGGGCCGGGGGCGGCCGCCCCTGTGCTTTTGGGCCGCCCTGCTGTTTGCTGCGGCGGGCCTGTGCCTGCTGTTTTTATAACGAAAAGGAGGAATGGAAATGTCTGTTTGGATCTGGGCCGGTATTTTTTGCGCGGTCATCGGGTTTGGGCTGCTGCTGGTCACGGTGATGACGGGCGCTGTCCATCAAAAGGAGGTGCGCCGCTGCACCGCGTCTGCGGAGGGCCGCGTCACGGGCATTGCCGAGCAGCGGCCCGCCAGCACCCGGGAGGAGGGCGATGTGCCGCCGCTGGCGCTGCAGGCCTGGGGCTTTGCCGCGGGGCACGATGTCTCCTTTATCGGCAATCTGCTCAACTCCCTGAGTGCAAAGCGGTTTTTCCCCTGCGTGCGGTTCCATGCAAACGGCGAAGAGCAGGTGCGCATCGGCTTTGTGCCCACGGGCAAGGGCTTTTTCCGGCTGGGGCAGACGGTGGCCGTGCGCTACGACCCGGACGAGCCCCGCTGCTTTTTGATCGAAGAGGCGGAGCCCGCGGCCAAAAGCGCCTTTTTCGCCCAGCTGGCGGCGGGCGCCGTGCTGCTGGCGGCGGCGGTGGTGCTGTTCGTGTTGGCCTAGGCGGGGCCGCAGCGGCGTTGTAGTAAAAAAGAAGGGCCGGAGCTTTCGCTCCGGCCCTTGTTGTGTTTTTTCCGTTATTTGCGGTCCTTCTCGCAGGCCTCGAACAGGCCGTTGATGTAGGTGGCGCCCAGGGCGCGGTCAAACAGGCCGTAGCCGGGTTTGCCCGTCTCGCCCCAGATCATGCGGCCGTGGTCCGGACGGACATAACCGTCGAAGCCAGTCTCCACCAGCGCCTTGACGATCTCGTAGATGTCCAGGCTGCCGCAGGCGGACAGGTGGGCGCGCTCCTCGAAGGAGCCGTCCTCCATGATCTTGACGTTGCGGATGTGCATGAAGCCGATGCGGCCCATGGCGGAATATTTGCGCACCATTTTCACCACGTCATTGGACGCCGCGCAGCCCAGGGAGCCGGTGCACAGGCACAGGCTGTTGGCGGGGCTGTCCACCAGCTTCAGGAAGCGGTCCAGATGGTCCTCGTTGGTGATGATGCGGGGCAGGCCGAAGATGGGATAGGGGGGATCGTCCGGATGGATGGCCATGACGACGCCACATTCCTCGGCCACGGGGATGACCTTTTTCAGGAACTTCTCCAGGTTTTTCCACAGGCCCTCTTCGCCGATGGCGCTGTAAGCGTTGATCAGCTCGCGCACTTCCTCCTGCGTGTAGCTGGAATCCCAGCCGGGCAGGTGGATGTCGTCCTTCAGGGGGTCCAGGCCCTTCATCTGGTCCCAGTACATCACCAGGCTGGTGGAGCCGTCCGGCGCCTTTTTGTCCAGCTGGGTGCGGGTCCAGTCAAAGACGGGCATGAAGTTGTAGGTGACGCATTTGATGCCGTATTTGGCGCAGCGGCGGATGTTCTCGCAGTACACGTCCAGCAGTTCGTCCACATTGTTGCGGCCCAGCTTGATGTCCTCGTGCACGGGGATGGATTCCACCACGTCGAAGACGAGGCCGTGGGCCTCGCACTGCTCTTTCATTTTCGCCAGGCTCTCCTCGGGCCACACCTCGCCGGGCTTGACGTCGTACACCGCAGAGACGATGCTGCGCATGCCGGGGATCTGGCTGATGTACTCCAGGCTGATGGGGTCGGACTCGCCGTACCAGCGGAAGGATAATTTCATACAGATGACCTCCTATAATAAAATATGGATCGCGGATTCTTCCGGCAAAGCTGCCGGGTACTTGTCTTTATCATACCAGAAAAAGCGGTCTTTCACAACTTCAGTGTAACATATTGTGATTCGCAATCCAAATTGCATTTGTTGCTTTTCTGCTTGCGAATCTTGCCGGAACCTTTTTTCCCGCCCCGGAGTGTGTTAGAATGAAAAAAAGCCCGGAGATCCCGGGCGGAAACGTGGAGGAAATTGCGATGTTCAAAGTGACGGAAACGACCCTGGGCGCCTACAGGGCTTGGGAGCTGGCCGACACCGACGCGAATACGACGGCGCTGGTGGTGCCTGAAAAGGGCGGCATGGTGGCCAGCATGAAGCAGGGGGACGAGGAGTTTGGCTGGCTGCGCCACCCCAACTTCGAGCAGGCGGAGCGCCCGCGCTGCGGCGTGCCCATCTGCTTCCCCGTGTGCGGCCCCACCCCCGAGGAGGGCAACGAATTCGGCGGCAAGCGTTATCCCATGGAAGCGGTGCACGGATTTTTGCACACGGTGCCCTGGCAGGTGGCGGGCACGTCCACCGAGGGCGGCGCGTCCGTGACCGTGACGGTGACCGACGACGAAACGCTGCGCCAAAGCTTCCCCTATGCCTTCCGCGTCAGCGTCACCTACACGCTGGCGGGCAATACGCTGCGCTTTGCGCAGAAGTATGAGAACCTGGGCGGTGAGGAGATGCCGTTCTCCTTCGGCTTCCACCCGTATTTTGCCATCAGCGAGGTGGCGAACCTGGCGTGGGACATCACCGCCGCATCGGAGCGGGACGCGGCCACCGGCGCGCTGACGCCGTTCACGGGCGTGGACTTCCCCTATGACCCCGACCAGACCACCCGCCACTACGCGGGCGTGCAAAGCCCCATGCACTTCACCGACAAGGGCAACGGCCACGACGTCACGGTGCGTTTCGACGGCCACCAGACCAACGCCGTGCTGTGGCAGCAGGGCGCCGAGCGCTTTGTGTGCATGGAGCCGTGGAACGGCTATCCCGGCAGCCTGCGCGGCACCCACGAGACGCTGGCTCCCGGCGCGGCCCTGGACGCCTGGTTCGAGATCGAGTGGCACAAATAAGCGCAAGCGGAAAGTGAGCGGGCGGCGGAGACGGGCCCTTTCTTGGGGAACGTCTCTGCGCGCCCCCTCATCCGTCCGGCGCTTTGCGCCGTCCACCTTCCCCCACCGGGGGAAGGCGAACGCGGGCGGCAAGCCGCCCTGCTACTACTTCCTAAAATTTTTACATGAGCGTAAAGCTACGTTGTTTTTCCGCGAAAGCAAGGAAAAACAAAAGCCTTCCCC
>CATXYA010000269.1 GCA_958403605.1 uncultured Oscillospiraceae bacterium | reverse complement strand
TACTTAAAGATACTAACAAGCGTAAAGCTTTTAGCAAGTAGTAGCAGGGCGGCGGGACGCCGCCCGCGTTGCCTTCCCCCGGTGGGGGAAGGTGGCTGATGCGCAGCATCAGACGGATGAGGGGGCGTTTCCCTGCCTAACCATCCCCAAAATACCCTTCCTCCTTAGGGGACGGCGTTGCCTACCGGGGTTACCGCGCGGTATTTCCAAAGAAAAAGGCGGCCAATGGCCGCCTCTACGGTTCCGGTATGGGCGGCGGATGCCTTTGCCGCCGACCCTTATTGCTTCAGCGCCTCCTGGGCCGCGCGGTTTACCATTTCGGTGAGGGCGGCCAGGGTGCCGTACTTTTTCGTCTCCCACAGCCAGCGCACGAAGCGCACGCGCACGCGGGCGTCGTACAGATCGCCCGCGAAGCCGGGCAGGAAGGTCTCGCAGGTCACTTCCCCGCTGTCGCTGACCGTGGGCCGGGTGCCGAGACCCGTGGCCGAGGGGTGCCAGACGCCGTCCACCAGCGTCTGCGTGACGTAGACGCCGCTTTTGGGCACCAGCATGCCCGCCGGATACGTGAGGTTGACCGTGGGGAAGCCCAGGGTATGGCCCAGGCCCTGGCCATGGCGCACCTCCCCCTCCAACGAATAGGCTTCGCCCAGCAGCGCGCCCGCCAGGGCCACGTCCCCTGCTTCCAGCGCCGCACGGATGCGGGTGGAGGAAATGGGCTTGCCCTCGTACAACGCCGTGGGCACGATGTGGGCCGTGACGCCGTACTCGGCGCACAGCGTCTGCAGCATTTCCACGTTGCCGCTTTTGTGGGTGCCGAAGGTGAAATCACCGCCGCTGAACACGTGCCTGGCCCCGAGGGTGCCCACCAGCACCTGGGCCACAAACTGCCTTGGCGTGAGGGCGCTGAACGCCTCGAAGGGCGGGCAAAGCACGGCTTCAACGCCGCAGGCGGCCATGCGGCGCAGCTTTTCCTCCTGGGAGAAGATGCGTTTGCCCTTGCCCGCGCCGCCGTGGGGCAGCGTGAAGGTGAAGGCGGCGGGCGTGAGGCCCTGTCTTTGGGCGCACTGCACCGCCGCGCCCAGCACGGCCCGGTGCCCCAGGTGCACCCCGTCAAAATAGCCCAAGGCCACGGCGGTGCCGTCGTATTCTTTTGTCCCGAACTGCGTCACACAGCGCATGGCTTCAGATCCTGTCCACAAAAAGTTTTTCTCCGGCGAGCACCCGGTCCTGCACCGCGCCCACGCCCAAAAATTCACCGCCGCAGCGGATGCGCACCCGGCCCGCGGGGCCGGACACGCCGTACACCGGCGCGCCGTTGAGCAGGCGCGCCCGGGCGGCCTCGTCCACCTGGACGGCGGGCAGGGCGTCGAACACCGTCTCCACGCTGCGGTACAGCGCCGCCAGCGCGCCCGCGTCCTTGGCGGCCTGGATGGCCTCCAAGGAATAGGCGTCGGCCAGGGTATACGGCCCGGCGGCGGTGCGGCGCAGCGCGCTCATGGTGGCGGGCAGGCCCAAGGCCCGCCCGATGTCCTCCAGCAGCACCCGCACATAGGTGCCCTTGCCGCACAAAATGCGCAGGCGGTATTCCTCCTGCGCCGGGCGCTCCAGCAGCTCCAATTCATGGATGACGATGGGACGGGGAGCGCGCGCCACCTGCTGGCCCTGACGGGCGGCCTTATAGAGCGGCTGGCCATTGATCTTGACCGCCGAGTACATGGGCGGCACCTGCTGCTGCGGGCCGAGGAAGCGGGGCAGCACGGCGCGCACCGCGGCCTCGTCCAAACAAGACGGCACGGCCGCCTGTTCCAGCGCCGTGCCGGTGATGTCGCCCGTATCCGTGCGAAGGCCCAGCTTCATCACGGCGACGTATTCTTTTTCCGTGCGCTGCTGCAGGTCCACCGCGCGGGCGGCCTGGCCCACAAACACGGGCAGCACACCGGTGGCCATGGGGTCCAGGGTGCCGCCGTGGCCGATCTTGCGGGTGCCGCAGATGCCGCGCAGCTTCGCCACCACGTCAAAGGAGGTGAAGCCCGCGGGCTTATCCACAATTAAGATGCCGCCGGACATAGCACTTTCTCCACCTCGGCCAGCAGCGCGGCGCGGGCGTTGTCCTGGCTGCCCAGGATCTCGCAGCCCGCGGCCTGGTTGTGGCCGCCGCCGCCCAGCCGCTGGCAGATGGCGGAGGCGTTGACGCCGGGGACGGTGCGCACGCTGACCTTATAGCTGCCCGTAGGCTGCTGGCGCATGGTGATGCCCACCTTGACGCCCTCGATGGCGCGGGCGATGCCCGTGACGCCCTCCAGATCGGCGGGTTCGGCGCCCGAGGCGGCGATCTGTTCTTTACTGAGGCAGACCACGGCGCACTGGCCGTCAAAGTAGTATTCCAGGCTCTGCATCGCCAGGCATTCGATGGCCAGGCGGGCTTTCGATTTGCTCTCGAAGAGGATGGCGTTGAGGTCCACCGTCTCGGCGCCCAGCTCCATCAGGCGGGCGGCCACCTCATGGGTGCGCGCCCGGGTGTTGGCGAATTTGAAGCAGCCGGTGTCAGTGGAAAGCCCGGTGTACAGGCAGTTAGCGATGACCACGGTGAACTCCGTGCCCATCTGCTGCAGCAGGCCGTACATGATCTCCGCCGTAGCGGCGGCTTCGCCGTCCAGCAGCATGGCGTCCGCATAGCCGGAATTGGACGGATGATGGTCGATGCACAGATCCACCCGGTCGCACCAGGGCTTGGCGCCGTCGCCGAACAGCTGGATGCCCGCCACGTCGATGGCCACCACATAAGCGGGGTCAAACGAGCCGTCAAACAGGCCCAGCTGCATATAATCGTACCGCGCAGGGATGGGGTCCGCACACAGCACGGCCACGGTCTTGCCCAGGTCTTTCAGCGCGTGGTACAGCGCGCCCGCGCTGCCCAGCGTGTCGCCGTCCGGGTTTTTGTGACACAGCAGCAGGATGTTTTCCGCCTTCAACAGGCGGCTGATCACCGCTGCAAAATCCAAGATCTCACTCATAGATGATTCCTCTACCTCTTTTTCCCTCGATTCAGGATATGGGACGCCGCCGCTTACGCCTCCTGGCGGAGGCCGGCGGGTAAATCGTTGATCGCCGTGCGGCCGGGGTTTTTGCGCAGGCAAAAACCACAGCGCGGCGGTGGACTGGCCGCGGCCCGCGCAAGCCGGCCCCGGCCAGCGAAAACGCCGTTTGGGAGCGTTTTTGCCGCCCGTTTACTCCTCCTTGTGGAGGTCGGCGATCAAATCATTGATATGCGATGCGTATTTGGCGCCGTTGTCCGCCACAAAGCGGTATTCCGGCGTTTTGCGGATGTGCATGCGCGCGGCGACCTCGCTGCGCACATGCCCGGCGGCGCGGTTGAGCGCCGCGACGGCGTTGGCCGTGGCGTCCTCGTCGCCCAAGACGCTGATGTGCACTTTGGCGCTGGACAGGTCCGGCGCCAGCTCCAGCCGCATGACCGTGAGCAGGCCATTTTGCAGCTGGGGGTCTTTCATCGCGCCGATGATGCCGATGAGCTCGCGCTTCATATCGGCGGAAAGGCGCGCCATATTTTTGCTTTGTGGCATGGTGTCTCCTTTCAAAAAAGACGGGTCGCGGGGGACCGGCGGCCAATGGCCGCCGCTACGGATCAGGTGGGTGCGGGCGGGGACGCCCTGGGACGCCCTCCTCTTGGGGGACGTTTCTGCGCGCCCCCTCATCCGTCAGCCGCTTTGCGGCTGACACCTTCCCCCACCGGGGGAAGGCTACGCGGGCGGCACGCCGCCCTGCTTCTAATTCTTATGTCTTTACGCTAACGCTCCCTGACGTGGGGGCTTGGGGGCTGTAAAGCCCCCATTGGAATCGGCCCCGCGGGCCAATGCGAAGCATTGAGCGAACGTT
>CATXYA010000268.1 GCA_958403605.1 uncultured Oscillospiraceae bacterium | reverse complement strand
CATGGCGATGATGGGGACGGTGGGGGCGTCGGGACGCGGCAACCCGCGGATGGCGCGGGTGGCGTCGAGGCCGTTCATCTCCGGCATCTGGATGTCCATCAAAATGGCCTGGAAATAGCCCGTCTCGCTGTCGGCAAACAGCTTCATGGCCTGCTTGCCGTTTTCCGCCCGCTGGACCTGGGCGCCCTGGAGCTCCAGCAGCTGCATGGCGATCTCGGCGTTGAGCTCGTTGTCCTCCGCGATCAGAATACGGACACCGGCCAGCAGGTTTTCCTGCCGGGCCTCCTCCTGCTCGGGAGAGGTCTGGCTTTGAGGCAGCGTCAGCGTAAAATAGAAATCGCTGCCCTTGCCGGGCGTGCTCTCCAGCGCCAGCTCCCCGCCCATCAGGTGGACGATGCTGCGGCTGATCGCCAGGCCCAGGCCCGTGCCCTGGCTTTTGGAGATATTGGAGCCCACCTGCTCGAACGCGCCGAAAATGCGCTGCTGGTCCTGGGCGGAAATGCCCATGCCGTCGTCGGTCACGTGGAACTCGTACACCATCCCCGCTTGTGCGGGGGCCTTTTCCTGCACCCGCAGGCACACATGGCCGCCCGTGGGAGTGAATTTGACCGCATTGGACAGCAGATTCGTCAGCACCTGGCGCAGCCGGATGGCATCGCCGGTGAGCTGGTCATGCTCCAGCTGCTTTTCCAGCGTGAATTGGAGACCGCGCCGCCTGGCCTCCATGCCCATCATGCTCTGCAGCTCGTCCAGCATGCGGGTCATGGAGAAGGGTTCCCGGGCGATGGTCATCATGTGGCTGTCCAGGCGGCTCATGTCCAGGATATCGTTGATGAGACTCAGCAGATAATGGGAGGAGGAACGGATCTTCGACAGGTTCTCCCGCACGGGCGCGGGCACGCCGTCCATCATGCTCGTCAGGTCCGTCAGGCCGACGACGGCGTTCATTGGCGTGCGGATCTCATGGCTCATGCGGGACAAAAACTCGCCCTTGGCCTTGCTTTCCGCCTCGGCCTTCGCCAGCTCGCTTTTCATTTTGATGGCGCGCACGCGGGAGTTTGCCAGCAGCAGCACCACCGCCATCACCAGCAGCAGCAGCAAGGCCACCACGCTGATAAACAGCACCGGATCGGCATAAATGAGGTCCGACAGCGAGAGGTCACCGTTGCCCAGCGAGACCATATTGCGGTCCAGGAGCTCATTGGTCAAATCGCTGGAAAGGCTGTTGATGGCCTTGTTCAAAATGCTGAGCAGCGCGGTGTCCACGGGGCGCGGCAGGGCGAAGGCGATCTCTGCCCGGTCATTGATCAGCGTCACCGGGACCACATTGGAAAAATGATGGAGTTGGATCTCCTGTTCCAGCCGGGCGGCCAGGCCATAGACAAAGTCCACCTCGCCCCGGTCCACGGCGCGCAGCGCATCCTGCAGGGTATCATAATACTTCGTTTCGGCGGCGGGGATGGACGCGGGCAGCTCGCGCCCCTGGATGGTGGCGCCCACCAGGCCCTCGGCGGGATAGCTGACGCTCTTGTTGCGCACCACGATGCTGTTCATGGCCACATAGGACTGGGTGCGGGCCAGGCCCAGCGCCCGCGCCTGTGACTCGGGGCCGAAGAAAAAGCCCAAAAGATCGGCCTTGCCCTCCTGCACCAGCTGTACGGCCTCGCTGTAGGTGGGGGCGTAGACGTAGGAGAATTCCAAGCCTGTCAGCCCGGCCAATTCCTTCAGCAGGTCCGGCACGATGCCGTCGTGCTGGTCCACCGGCGTGTCGAGGCAGAACAGGGGATGCCAATCGGGCGGGACGGCCACCGTCACCGTCTTCCGGGCTGCGACATAGCTTTTTTCCTCCGCGTTGAGCTGGAGCAGCGTGCTGCTTTTTTCCGGCAGATTGTTCTCATAGCACTCCGCGGCAAAATCCGGGTCGGCCTCGATGATCTTTTCCAGGGCCATATTCAGCCCCGCCAGCACCTCTTCGTCCCCGGGCTGCGCCACGATATAGTGCGGCTGTGAATCGAAGGAGGCCACCACGCGCAGGTCGTCGGCCTCCTCGTTGCCGTTGCCCAGCAGCAGGTCCACTTCCCCGCTGCGCAGATGGGGATACAGGTCTTTGTCCGCCGACATATCCTCGGGCGAATAGTACCGCAGGGTGCACTCCACTCCGCTGATCATCAAAAAGTCCTCTAACCGGCGGATATTCTCCGCCGCGCGCTCGTAGACGCCGATGGTCTTGCCCTCCAAGCTGCGCAGATCCGACACTTTGATGCGCTCGTCATCCCGGCGCGCCAGCAGCACGGATTTTGTGTAACCGCAGTTATAATCAGGATAGGCAAAGTACTGCTCAAAGGACGGAGCATAATACGTCCCGCCCATCAGATCGACCTCGCCCTTTAAAAAAAGGTCCAGCATCTCCTCGCCGCTCATATCGACATACTCATAATCCCAGCCGGTATACTTGGAGATCTCATCGAGATAATCCACCACCAGGCCGCTGCGGGTGCCGTCCGCCGAAAGCTCGGTAAAGCTTTCCACCTGGGGGAACGCCACGCGCAGGACGCGCGTGGGCTCGGCAGTGGGGGCTTCCCCGTCCGCCGCCAGCGCGCCGGGCAGGGCAGCCAACACCAGCGCCGCCGTCAAGAAAAGGCACAGCCACCGTTTATGCCATGCCGCCTGTACTTGTTTCATGCCTTGCCACCTTCTGACCGCGCCCGGCGAGACCGCCGGGCCGGTAAAGCTTTCCGCCGCCGGAAAGGGTTTTCACGGTCCGTCAAAGACTGATTCCCTATTTTATTCATGATACCGTAAATTAGCGGAAAACACAAGGACAAATCCCTTTAGCGGTTGCGCCGCGGCGCCGATGCTGTTAAAATGATGGACAAGCGATCAGATTTTCTGAAAGGCGGTGCAAAAAATGAAGCAGAACCGGTGGCTGACCGGCCTTGCCGCCCTGGGCGCGGGGACGGCGCTGGGCTGTTTGGCGGGGCTTTTGCTGGCGGGGTGGGCCGGCTCGTTTGCCAACGGGGCGTTTTACGCCAGCGCCCTGCTGTTTGTGGTGGGCTGTGTGGGCCTGATGAAAAAGGACAGCCACCGGGCCGTGGGCCCGCCCGTCAAGGGCTTCACCGCGGGCAATGTGGCCGTCTCCGAGGTGGGGCGGGAAAAGCCCGCGCATGAGGGCGAGGGCCCGCGGTGGGACCTGCACGCCCTGGCCGCGGGGCTGGCCGGCGCCGGGGTGCTGGTGTTCGGCATCAGCCTGCTGGCCGCCAAGTTACTGTGACAAAAAGGAGAAAGCCCGGAAGCGTTGTCGGCTTCCGGGCTTTTTGCTGCACGGATCTTCCGCGGCGGAGCGCCGGGGACGGCGTTCCCCGCCTGCGATCGCTTCCTGTTTTTTGCGTGCCGTTTTGCGGTTTAAGTGCCGCTTTGGGGCTCGTTTTTCAGGGGCGAAAAATACTTTTTGCGGTACTGGCCCAGCATCTCGTTGAAGTTGGGCACGTAGCCGTCGTGCATATTGCGGCGGAAGGCATGGGCGTCAAAGTGGTCGTCCTCCGACTCGTTGCCCACCAGCCGCGCGGCCACATTGGAGCAATGGTCGGAAATGCGCTCCAGGTTCGTCAAAATTTCCAGGAAAATAACGCCGCTGTCGATGGCGCAGGTGCCGTCCTTCAGGCGCTGGATATGCCGCTCGCGCAGCAGCTCGATCATCTCGTCGATGGTCTCCTCCAGCGGCTCCACCTGCTGGGCCACGGCGATGTCGCCCTCGGAAAAGGCGCGGAACGTCAGGTCCAGGATCTCCCGGATGGCGCCGTCCACCACGCCCAGCTCCCGCTTGGCGGACTCGGAGAAGGTGATCTCCTTGTCGAACATCTCGCCCGAGCGCTCCACCACGTTGATGGTGTAATCGCC
>CATXYA010000267.1 GCA_958403605.1 uncultured Oscillospiraceae bacterium | reverse complement strand
TTCGTCGCTGGACAATTTCTTTAAGCGCGTGAAGGATTATCCCAAGCTGCCGGACGGCACGCCGGATTATGAGAGCGTGGACGCGCTGGACATCGCGGGTGTCAACCGCTGCCTGCTGTCGCTGGTGGAGACAGGCCACGCCGAGATCCCGGATTTCGATTTCTGCAGCGAGGTGCGCCGCAAGGGCACCATCCCCATCGAGGTGGGCAGCGGCGTGGTGGTGGTGGAGGGCATCCACGCGCTCAACCCCCGGCTGACGGCGCTGCTGCCCAGCCACAGCGTCTACAAGATCTACGCGGGCCTGCGGGAGGAATACGCCCACCACGGGCAGCGCATCCTGCCCAGCCGTGACGTGCGCCTGGCGCGCCGCATGGTGCGGGACTACCAGTTCCGGGGGCACAGCCCGCAGAAGACCTTCGCCATGTGGCCGGGCGTGTGCGAGAGCGAGGACCGGGACATCAAGGTGTTCAAGCCGGAGGCGGACCTGCTGCTGGACACCAGCTTTTCTTACGAGCCGTGCTGCCTGGCGCCCCGGCTGCTGGCCCTGCGCGGCGCGCTGCCGCCTCACAGCCCCTACGCGGGGCAAATGGAAGATCTTTGCCGCCGGTTTTCCCTGTGCGCGCCCCTGGAGGCGCCCATCCCGGAAAACTCGATGCTGCGGGAATTTTTAGGCTGAATCATGAAAGGAGCGTCTCAGAAATGATCGATTTTGAAAACCTCAAGAAAAGTGCCGCCGCCGTGGCGGACAGCGCCCTGAAGACCACCAAGGACCTGGCCCAGAAGGGCAAGCAGCAGGTGGACCGCATGGCGCTGGAAAACAAGCTGCGCAAAGCGCAGGAACAGCTGGGCGCCGTGGTGTACTCGCTGCACCGCACGGGCGAGAGCAACGACGCGCTGGTGGCGCGGTACATCGAAGCCATTGAAGAGGTGGAAGCGGAGCTGGCGGCCTTGGGCGCCGCGCACGAGGCCCCGGAGGCGGAGGCCCCGATGGCGCCGGACGACGTGAAGATCTGCCAGTCCTGCGGCGCGGAGGTCGACCCGGAGGCCACGTTTTGTTCTGTGTGCGGCGCGAAACTTTCGTAAGCCCAAGGCGCGCGTGATCATCTGGCGGCCCAAAAAGGAAAAATAGGAACAGTTTTTCGTCTTTTTGAAGCAAAAGCCGTAAAAAATCGCAAAAATGCTTGCAAAGCGGCTTTCCTTCATGTAAAATTACGAAAGGTAAGGTTAAGGACGGATTTTCCGGCTATACTGGAAGTAAAGTCTTTTGCAGAGCGCTTTCCGTGCCCTGTAAATATAAATCAAAAACTCATTATTCGGAGGTCTATTATCATGACGAAAGTTGATCTGATCGCGAAGGTCGCCGCGGACGCGGACCTGACCAAGAAGGACGCTGAAAAAGCTGTTGCCGCTGTCCTGGACGGCATCACCGCCGCTCTGAAAGCAGGCGACAAGGTTTCCCTGGTGGGCTTCGGCACCTTTGAGCCCCACAAGCGCGCCGCCCGCACGGGCCTGAACCCCCGCACGAAGGCGCCCATAAAGATCGCGGCCACGGTCGTCCCCACCTTCAAGGCGGGCAAAGGCCTGAAAGACGCTGTCGCGAAGAAATAAGCTCAGTCACAGGTCAGCGGCCCACGGTGTGGGCCGCTTTTTTTGCAAGAAGGAGGTGCGCGCATGCGCATTGATAAATTTTTGAAGGTCAGCCGCCTCATCAAACGGCGCACCGTGGCCAATGAGGTGGCCGACGCGGGCCGCATTTTGGTGAATGGCCGCGCGGTGAAGGCCAGCTATGCCGTGAAAGAGGGCGACGTCATCGAGGTGTCCTTCGGCCAGCGCCCCGTGCGGGTGAAGGTGGTGTCCACCGAGGCGCCCGCTGGCAAGGACGTGGCACGGGAGATGTACGAGGTCCTCAGCGAATAACAGCCCCGCCGCCTGCATATCCATAGGGTGTAAAGGCAGGTGGAAACGATGGGTGAAACTACTGCGGCCCCCGCGCACCACGTCGTGCTGGAGGATTGTAAAAACCTGACGGCCACGGGCATCGGCGCCATCCTCTCCTACGATGAGTCCAGCGCCGTGATGGCGACCCCTTGCGGCACCCTGAACGTGGGCGGCAAGGACCTGACGGTCAGCGAGCTCAGCGTCCAGACGGGAGAAGTGCAGATCCGGGGCGAGATCGAGTACATCCAGTACACGGCGAAAAAAGAGAAGGACCAGCCGTTCCTGAAGCGGTTCTTCCGCTGATGGTCGCCCCACTGGCGCCTGCCGGCGCTTTGCGGGACCTTCTGCAGGCGGCGGGGCTGGGGCTGCTGCTGTGTGGCTGCTATGGCGTGCTGCGCCTGCTGCTGGGCTCTTCCAAACCGGTGTGCTTTGTCTGTGACGGCGTGGTGCTGGCCGCTGCCGGCCTGCTGCTGCGGGCGGCGGCGGCCTCGCGCTTTTACAGCGGCCAGCTGCGGTGGTACACCTGTGCCGCCTGCGCGGGGGCCTTCCTGCTGGCCCGCAGCTGGAGCGCCCCTTTTTTTGTGCGGCTGCACGGGTTGCTGCTTGTTCCCTGGCACTGGCTGCGGGTGAAAATTTTGGCGCCGCTGGGGGCCAAATTGGCCGCGGCGCGCCTGCACCGCAAAGAACGGCGGGCGGCCAAGCGGAAAAAACAAGTGGAAACTCAAAAGAAACCGTTGCAAAACACCGCCGTGGTGTTGTATAATTCCAATGATAGGACCTTTGCGCCCTTTCAAACGCAGGAAGAAGGAGGGGGCCGCCATGCAGCGGATGAAGCAAAGGCTGCCGCTGGGCGCCGTGACACTGCGCGCCGGGCTGGTACTGCTGTGCGCCTACCTCGTCTTTTCGCTGGTCAGCGTGCAGATGGACATCGTCACAAAACGCCAGCAGCTGGACAACGTCACCGCGCAGGTAGAGGCGCAGCAGGCAAAAAACCAAGAGCTGCGGCGCACGCTGGACGCCGATGACGAAGCCTCTTACATGGAGCGGGTGGCCCGGGATAAGCTGGGCTATGCCAAGCCCTCCGAGCGCGTGTACGTGGATATGTCCGGCCAATAATTTTGGAAAAGCTTTGCGGCTTAAATGAAATATTTAAAGGAGTTATCGCAGTTTTATGGCAGTTGAGGTAGGTTCCATTCTGGAAGGAAAAGTCACCGGCGTCAAAAAGTTCGGCGCGTTTGTGCTGCTCCCCAGCGGGGAGACGGGCATGGTCCACATCTCCGAGGTGTCCAACACCTATATCCAGGAGCTGGCGGACGTGCTCAGCGAAGGACAGACCGTGAAGGTCAAAGTGATGAGCGTCGCCCCCGACGGCAAGATCGCGCTTTCCATCAAGCGCACCGAGCCGCGTCCCAAGCCCACCCGCGCCGATACGGGCCGCGTGTGGCAGCCCCGCACCTCCGCGCCCCAGGGCAATCTTTCCTTTGAGGATATGATGAGCCAGTTCAAATCCCGCAGCGAGGAGAAGATCTCCGACCTGCGCAAGGTGACGGAAAACCGCCGCGGCGGCGGCTATTCCCGCCGGGGCCACTGACCCCATTTGCAAAGATCCCACAGGCGCGTTGCAGACTTCTGTTTTGCAGCGCGCCTTTCGCTTTTCTGCTGGGGCGCGGGAGAAAGAGGGAACGGCTTCGGCAGGGGCCCTGGTGGGTGGCGCAGGCCGGCGGCCCATGGCCGCCGCTGCGGATAGAAGGGCACGTGTGCAGGCGCCCCCTCATCTGCTTCAAAGAAAAGGTGGCACCTATCTCCGGCCTAAGAGCCGCCGCTTTGCGGCGGTTGGCCTCCGAAATCCCCCAGGGGACTTTCTCTTGGCCCTGCGGGCCAATTCACCTTGTGCGCCTGCGGGCGCGATCCCCACCGGGGGAAGGCGATGCTGTCCAAACTGGGCTTTGCCCAGTTTGGCGAAC
>CATXYA010000266.1 GCA_958403605.1 uncultured Oscillospiraceae bacterium | reverse complement strand
CAAGGGACGTCTGCTTGCGGCCAAAGGCCGCGGGCAGCTACGGCCTACTGCTGGCAATTGTTTTTCCTTTCTTTTGCGGAAAACCAACAAAGTTTCACGCTTATGTAAAGATATTCACAAGCATAAAGCTGATAGCAAGTAGGAGCAGGGCGGCTTGCCGCCCGCGTAAGCCTTCCCCCGGTGGGGGAAGGTGAGCGCAGCGAAGCGGATGAGGGGGCGCCCGCACGCGTACGGACAAAAAGAAGGGCGCGTTCTACAAACGCGCTCTTCTTGAAAATTTATTTCGCCTCTTCGATATAGGCGGCCACATTGCGCTCCACGACACTGAAGGGCACCGCCCCGCTTTTCAGCAGCGCTGTGTGGAAGCCAAGGTCGGTATAACGGCTGCCCAGCGCCTCCTGCGCCTGCGTCCGCAGCGCCTCGATCTGCAGCGCGCCCGCGTAATAGGATAAAAACGCGCCCGGGCTGGTCTGGATCTGCCGGTAGAAGGGCGCCAGCTCCTGATCGTCCGGATCGTTGCCGAACAGGTCGTTCACGTCAGCCAGCGTCCAGCCGTCGTAATGGATCTCGATGTCCAGCAGCGCCACGATGTAATCATTATACAGCGTCCAGTTCCGCTGGAGCTCCAGGACGGCCGGATCGATCTCGTCCTCCAAATATTCCAGCGCGCGCAGCTCTACATAGGTGGCATACCCCTCGGTGTAGCCCAGAAAGTCCGCCGCCACCTTCATCCAGGGCAGCTGCAGGTTTTGGTAGGCATAGGAGACCTGGTACATATGGCCGG
The DNA here is from genome assembly GCA_958403605.1 of uncultured Oscillospiraceae bacterium. Classification (GTDB taxonomy): domain Bacteria; phylum Bacillota; class Clostridia; order Oscillospirales; family Ruminococcaceae; genus Ruthenibacterium. The sequence continues at coordinate 3,118 of CATXYA010000266.1, read as the reverse complement.
GCAGCCCCTCATGGGCAAGGGTGGAAAAGGTGCCCAAGGAGTTCAGCGCGCCTGTGCTGCCGGTATTGACGCGGATCTGCATCGGCGTGGTGGCGTCCAGGGCGGGAAGGTTGAAATAGGCCAGCACCGAGGCGTCCTGCTGCTCTTCGCTGAGCGGTGCGATCTCATAGGGCCGCAGCGTCAGCGCGGGGAAATCCGGGGCGATCTTCTCGCCCAAAAAGGTCAAGGCCGCCTGATAATCGGCAAAAGAGGTTTCGGTGCTGTCCGCCAGCCAGGCCTCCATGGCCTCGGGGTGTTCCTCCGCGAGGGTCTGTGCCTGTGTTCCGGCGTCCTCCATGGCCTGGATCAGGTCCGTCCGCAGATCTTCCACGCTGCGGTCACTGCCCGTGGCCTGGCGGAACAGGACCTCATAATATTCCTGCCCATTTTCCAGGGTGCACAGCCCGCCCGGATGGTTTTTGTCCGGGTCTAGGGCCTGCATGGTATCGATGACCGCCTGATAAGCGGGCAGGAAGCTGGTGAGAAACGCCTCCCGCAGCTGCGCCTGGTAGGCCTGCGTCTTTTCATCGCCCAGGCCCAGCGCCGCCACGTGTTCGCACATGGAGCGCAGCACGCTGCTGTCCTCGCCCGGGGCCAGGACGTTCTCGCAGAAGGAGATGACATCCGCGGTGTCCACCGCTAAGGTGCCCTGTTCCTCCTGCCGCTTGGTGTAGTCCAGGTAAGACTCCAAAAAGGGCTTCACGTCCTTCACCAGGACGATCAGGTCCTGCACGTCCTGCTCGCTGCGCAGGGTGAAGTCGGCCAGCAGGTTGGGCAAGGCCGTGTGGAGGCCGCTGACGGTCTGAAACGCGCCGCCCAGATAGCGGAATTTCTCGTCGTGCAGCGCGCGGCCCGTTTCCAGCTGCGCCGCATAGGTGTCGTAGGCATCCTGCTGCTCCGGCGTCAAAAGGGCGCGGTCAAAGGCGCCGAAGGCTTTGGCGTCCTGCGCCAGCTCACGCCGCTCCTCGTCGAAGAGCCCGTCCGTGTACGGCTCGCCCAGCCGCACAGGCGTTTGGGCAGGGTCCACGCCGTAGGCAGCGGGGTCTTCCATAAAAATATGCGTGGAGAGATAATCCTCCTCCATGGCCTCCACAAAAGCTGTCTGCATAAAAGCATCAAAATCCTGCTGGGCCCGTTCGCTGCGCTTGCCGCAGCCGCTCAGGGAAAGCAGAAGGAAAAGGGGACAGAGCAGGAAACTGCCGATCCGCAATTTTCGGTCCACGGGCATTCGCTCCTTTCTTTTGTACACTGACACTATTAAAACGGGACGCCCGCGAAGCGGGCCACAACAAAACCGCATTTACTGCGGTTTTGCCCATTTCAATGTTCTCAAGACGGAAGCTGCAACGCAGCTTCCAGCCGGGGCACGAAGTGCCTCGGCCAGGTTTGCAAAGCAAACCGCCTTGAGGTTATTATAACACCAACCCGCCCAAAAGATATCTATCTTTTGGGCGGGAAGGAAAAGGAGAAGCGCTGCTTCTCTATTATAATGTAATAAAAAGGAAAATCCGGAATTTGAGACGGCCTACTGTGAAATCGGTCTGCAATTTTTTGAAGGAATTTTCAAAAAGCACTTGACCTTCCCCTTATGAGAAGGCTTATCCTAGGAATAGGGAACAGTTCCCCCAGCGCCGCCGCAGCCGGATGCGCGGCGCACAAGACGAAGGAGTAAACGAATCATGTTCACCATCGGCGAATTTTCAAAGCTCGGCCGCGTCTCCGCGCGCATGCTGCGCCATTATGACGCCATCGGCCTGCTGCGCCCCGCGCATACCGGGACGGAAAACGGTTACCGCTATTATGACAAGGCACAGCTGGCCGTGCTGGCGCAGATCGAAACGCTGAAGGGCTACGGCTTTTCCCTGGCGGAGATCGCCCAACTGCTGCCGCTGCCGGATGAGGAGCTGGCCCGCCGCATCCACGCCCGCCGCCTGGCCGCCTACGGCCAGCTGCATGAGATGCGCCGGACGATCCGCCGGATGGAGGACGCCATCATCCAAATGGAGGGAATTGAAATGGCAAACGGACAATACCATGTCATCGTAATGCAGGCCCCGGCACAGAAGGTGTTCTGCCTGCGCAAAAACATCAATATCAGCGAGACCCACGCGCTCTTTGCAGAGCTGCACGCGAAAATGGAGGCCCAGGGCGTCCGCCGCACCGGCGCCACGCAGCTGCTGTATCACGGGGAGGAATTCTCGTACGACGCTATGGACGCCGAGGCCCAGGCTGCGGTGGATGTGGACGGCCCCAACATCCGCACCCTGCCCGCGGGCACCTTTGCCGCGGTGACGCACACCGGACCCTACGAGACGCTGAAGTATGCCTACGACGCCCTGTGCGCCTGGATGGGGGAGCACCCGGAGTACAAGGTGTGCGGCCCCGCCATTGAGCGGTATCTCAAAGACGAAAACAGCGTCAGCGACCCCGAGGAGCTGGAGACGGGCGTACTGTTTCCCATCGAGCGCGTCTGAGCGCTGAAAATTATCAAAAAGGGCGCGCTGCAGCATAAAAAGCTGCAGCGCGCCCTTTCCCTTTTTACTGGGCTTCCCGTTTCCGGCGCAGGCGCAGCACGGCGCACACCAGAAACAACGTATAGGCCCCAATGGCGGCCAGCGAGGCCTCGACGCCGAATTCGCCGCCTGTGAGCAGGAAGGAACCGCTGTCCAGCACATAGCTGACCAAGGCGCGGGGCGTGGCCTCGGTGCCGATGGCGAGGAGGCCGCCGATCATGGCGATGTTCCACACGGCATGCATCAGCGCGCTGCACCAGATGGACCCCGTCTCCAGCGTCACCAGGGAAAATACGACGCCCACCAGCGTGCCCGCCGCCAGCAGCTGCAAAAGGTCCGGCAGGCCCAGCTGCGCGCCCAAGCAGTGCAGCAGGGCAAAGGCCACCGAGGGGACCAGCACGGCCACGGCCCGGTTCCACCGGCGCTCCAGCGCCGTCATGATGACCCCGCGGAAGACGGCCTCTTCCACAAAGCCCGCGGCCAGGCCTATAAAGCAAAGGGCTGATGACAGCACGGCGGCCTTTTCCGCGGGCGGCAGGGTGCCCGCCTGCCAGTGGCCCGGCACC
>CATXYA010000265.1 GCA_958403605.1 uncultured Oscillospiraceae bacterium | reverse complement strand
CGGTGGGGGAAGGTGCTGAGCGCAGCGAAGCGGATGAGGGGGCGTCCGCGGGCCTGCCCTTCTATCTGCAGCGGCGTCCATACCCGCCGCTGTAAAGTAGGAGGCCCCCAGTTTCCTGGGGGCCTCCTATTACATTCCGTAATATCAAAGCTATTTTTTACAGCTCCGGCAGCTCCATCAATCTTGCCACCGCCAGCAGGTAGATCTTCAACGATTCCAGCACCAGCGCCACGGGGATGCCCTCGTTGGCGCCGTGCATCTGGCCCACAAAATCCGGGTAATGCGGGTCCGGCTCCTCCATGCCGAAGCTGACGGCATTGGCGAAGTGGCGGGCGTAGGTGCCGCCGCCCATGGTGAAGGGCTTGTCATTGCGGCCCGTCACCTGGTTGTAGGTGTCGATACAGGCCTGGATGGCCGGGGAATCCGGGCTGATGTAGAAGGGCACGCGCGCCGTGCCCGCCTGGAAGGTGCCGCCGCCCTGGGCCGCCAGCTTGCCGCAGGCCGCCGCCATTTCCTCCGGAGTGATGGAGGTGGGATAGCGCACGTCGATGGTCTGGCGCAGCACGCCGTCCTGCATGCTGATGGTGCCGCCGATGCAGGTGAGCGGCGTAAAGCGGCCATCCGCGGCGGCGATGCCCACCGTGGAGCCGTCCGTGGAGGCGTGCAGCGTCTGCAGCACGCGCAGGAACGCGTTTTCTTCTTCCGTGCACAGGCCGTTTGCCAGCAGGTAATCCACCACCAGGCCGATGGCGTTCACCGTGCCCTCGGGCATGGAGGCGTGGCCGCCCTTGCCGTAGCCCGTCACGCGCACCACGCCCGGCGCCTCCGCCGTCACCTTCACGGCGGCGGTATCCGCCAGCGCGGCCTGGGTCTTCACCAGGGCGAACGCCCGGTCCGGCACCACGTTTTCCGCCACGCCGCCCTGGAAGTCCACCAGGCTGCCCGCCAGCTTGGGGCTGACGAAGGCACCGCCGAAGCCGCCCTTTTCCCCGTGTCCCACGGGGAACGAGCCGTCCGGCGTGAAGCAGAACGCGGGCATGGGGTAGTGTTCCAGATAATAGTCCACGTCCTGCATGCCCGTCTCCTCGCTGCAGCCCAGCAGCAGGCGCAGGGTGTAGGGCAGCTCCACGCCCCGCTCCTTGAAGAACTTGCCGATGTACAGCGTCAGCACCGCCGCGCCCTTGTCGTCGGCCACGCCGCGGCCAAGGAGGAAGCCCTCTTTTTCCACCATGTTGAACGGGTCCGAATCCCAGCCGTTGCCCGCGGGCACCACGTCCAGGTGCGCGATGGTGGCGATCTGCCGTTCGCTCTTGCCGGGCACCTCGGCATAGCCCATGTAGCCCTCGCAGTTGTGCGTGTCCAGGCCCATGGCGCGGGCCATCTCCAGCGCGGTGTCCAGCGCCTGCTTCACGCCGGGGCCGAAGGGCGCGCCGGGTTCGGCGGCCGTCTCCACGCTGTTGATATCCACCAGCGTTTTGATATCGCGCACGATGGCGTCTTTGTTCGCCTCGATGAAGGCGTCGATCTGCTGCAGCAGCTGTTTTTCGTCCATATTGTTCCTCTCCCTTGCAAATTGGGTCTTGCCTATATTATAGTATAAGAAAGCAGAAGAGCAAGAAAAAGGAGTTCCCACCGTGAAAAAAAACTTTTTGTTCGCCGCCGTTATCCTCCTCTTGGCGGTCGTCATCTCCCTGTTCACCGCGCGCGGCGAGGCCGGGGCACGCGCCAGGATCGAGATCTCGGGCGGCGAAACACAGTATCTCTCTTTGGCGAGGGACGGCGCGTACGCCATCGAGGGCGCGGCCCTGCCCGTGACGCTGGAGGTAAAGGACGGCAAGGTGCGCTTCATCGACAGCCAGTGCCCCGACCACATCTGCGAGGGCTTCGGCTGGGTGTCCACGGAATACGACACGGCGGTGTGCATGCCCGCGGGCGTGGTGCTGTCGGTGGAGCCGTGACATCTTTTGCATCCATTAAAAGTTTTCTGTTTCTCTATTGGAAGTTATTAGATAAAGGTTAAAAATAATTATCTTCTCTTTTAGAATTGAATAAAATAACTTGTAATCAATTCTAATTCATGATAGATTACAATTAATAAATTCATTGGAGTTGATTCGATGAACGTAGGAAAGTTAACTCAAGATGAGGCCAAAAGATTAATCGAAATGACCACATACTCTTTGATTACCGAATTAAATTTTCCTACCAGCGGAGAAACAAAAGAATTTGATGTCATTGGTGAAAGCCAAGGGGATATTTTTTCAATCAATATTTTCCGCTCTAAAATAAAATCAACAAAGTATAGTATGGGTGCCCGGATAAAGAAAAACGGCATAATGTTATTAGAATTGCATATTAATCCATCGAATGTACATGCTAATCCGGGACCAACAAGGGAAAAAATCTTTGGTAGCCATTGGCATATCTATACTGAAGAATATGGTCGTGCTTTTGCATTTCCCGCCGAAGATATTAATGATGACGCCTTTGTTGAAAATACCGTTTCTTTTTTGATAAGATTCAATGTGGTTGAGCAGCCAAAAATTAATTATCAATGTGAACTAATTTGAATTAGGATGGGAGGTATAATCTTGGATATTCAAAAACTAATTGATGAATATGCCGCTTGGTTAAAAAGTGAGATAACTTTTGAAAAAGTGGGGGAGTATTATGAGATTACTACCCCCTATATGGATAATGCAAATGATTATTTGCAAATTTATGTGCGTCAAGAAGGAAATAGCATCTATTTTACAGATGATTGTGCTACTCTTCACAATTTAAAAATGGGAGGATTTCAATTTACACCTAATAGGAAAGAGCATCTCCAAAAAATTCTTCGTCAATGTGGCGTTCAATTAAAAGGAGAGGAATTAATCGCCAATGTTCCAATAAGCGGATTCCCTCAAAAAAAGCATTTATTTATTCAAGCAATTTTGCGTATTGACGATATGTTTGTTACTTCAAAATCTAAAGTTGCGTCCTTTTTCTTAGATGATATACAAGATTTCTTTGTTGAAAATGATATTTTCTTTTCTGATAACGTTCAATTTACTGGGATTTCAGGCTTCGCTCATAACTATGATTTTCTTCTGCAAAGAAGTCATACTAAGCCCGAGCGTCTTTGTCAAGCCGTCAACAATCCTAATAAATCGAGCATGGGAAATATTTTATTTGCTTGGAATGATACAAAACCTGCTCGAAAACAAGATAGCCAGCTAATTGTAATATTAAATGATCATAATGGAATTAGTCATGGTGTAGAGGAGGCTTTTCAAAACTATGAGGCTCAAGTTATTCGTTGGAGTGAACGTAAGGACGAAAAAAACATGGCCTTGTTGTCTGTTTCATAAATTATTGACTAGACATTTTTAGGACAACCCCGCCCTGGTGAAAACTTCACCAGGGCGGGGCTATTTTCGCGAGACTTTCCTAATCAAGTCTAAGAGACTCTCCTGCTGGACTTCGGTCAACGTGGACCACTGAGCCAGGATGCGGCGCTGTCGGTTTGTCAGCACCACCGGGTCGCCATCTTCTGAAAAAAGCTGGGCCATGGTGATGCCAAAAGCATGACAGAGCGCCTCCAAGGTCGGCAGGGTCGGGGCGGTATTGCGCTTAAAGACATTGGAAATAGTCGATTGAGAGATTCCCGCTTCTTTCGTCAATCGGTATTCCGACCAACCGCGTTCAACCATCAAATCACGAAGCCGCTGTAAAATATCCATTTCAGGAATCCCTCCTTCCTTTTTCATTATAATCGCCAGGCCCAGCTAGCCTTGTCACCCGATAGTTACAACCTCAAAATATTTATTCGATAGTTTTCTGGAAAAGGAAGTGTATGCGCGCCCCCTCATCCGTCAGCCGCTTTGCGGCTGCCACCTTCCCCCACCGGGGGAAGGCTAACGCGGG
>CATXYA010000264.1 GCA_958403605.1 uncultured Oscillospiraceae bacterium | reverse complement strand
CTTTTGTTTTTCCTTGCTTGCGCGGAAAAACAACGTAGCTAACCGCTTGCGTAAAAACATGAACAAACGGATAGCTTTTCACAAGTAGAAGCAGGGCGGCGGAACGCCGCCCGCGTTCGCCTTCCCCCGGTGGGGGAAGGTGCCGAGCGGAGTGAGGCGGATGAGGGGGCGCCCGCGGACCTGCCCTTCTATCATCTCCAAGAATACCGTTCCATACAAAGGTTGAAGCGCGATGCTTGCAAAGGAAAAGGCGGCCATTGGCCGCCTCTTCGAAAAGCGTGAGGGAAAATGGTTCGCTGGTGCCAACAAGCGCTGCCTCCTTTTTTTGATGTTATCACCAGCAAGGCAGGGGGCACCTGAAACAGACCCTTTCAAGTCATAAAAAATGCAAAAAATAAAAAGTGGATATATCCATCCAATTTTTTCTTTCGAAACCTGTTAGGATAAAAAAAGAAAGTTTTTTATCCTATCCGGGAGGTTTGAGGATGGAAAACGAAAAAGACCAAAAGCAGCAAGAAGAATTTCTGGCTGCCATAAAAAGTGTGCCCCCAAAATTTTACCCCGCTATTTTGTGGGTCATGCAACATTACGATTTGGCGGAGGCTCTTTGTAAAAAATCCGGCATGACTGCGGAGGAGATCGCCTTACAAAAGAGAAAGGCGCTGCGGGAAGATCAGCATTTGATGTATATCCTACTGTGCTTCGCTCAGACTTTCCAACAGCAGGCCATGAAGCAAAATGGCTTGCAGTCCAATCCCTTCAACGAACGAAAAAATGAAAGTGATGGTTGATGAATCGGCAAAACTGTGATAAACTATAGAAGATCAAAAAGGCGGAGAAAAAGAGGGCGTTTGGCAAGGTGCCTTTCCAGAGAGCCGGGGTAGGGTGAAAGCCCGGCAGGGTGCGCGGACGCTGTCGCTTTAGAGCCGGAGCGGGGAAGGCAGTACCCGCTTTCGTAAGCCTGCGTTAAAGGCGAAAGAGGGCCCCGCAGGGGGAACTTGGGTGGTACCGCGGCATTCTCGCCGTCCCATGCTTTTTGGCAGGGGACGGCGTTTTTTATTTGCTTTGGAAAAGAGGGACGCGATGGAAACGCGCAAGCGGGAACGGTACGGCTGGCTGGACGTGATGAAGCTGTTCGCCATCTGGCTAATCTATACGACGCATTATGACGGCATGGGCCGCTTTGGCCTGCTGGGACAGTTTTCGGCCCTGGGCATTTTGTTTTTCGCCTCCGGCTTCACCGCCTTCACACGAAAAGACAGGCCCTGGAAAGGATTCCTGCTGGAAAAGGCCCAGCGGCTGCTGGTGCCATATTTTGCCTTTGGCGTGCTGACGCTGGCCGTGCGGGTGTTTTTGTTCGAGCTCTCGATCGGGGACATGATCGACTGGATGAAGCGCCTGGTATGGGGCGCGCGCAACGTCTGCCCCGTGGCGGCCATGTGGTTTTTGCCCTGCCTGTTCTTCATGAGCATCTACTATCAGGCGCTGCAGAAGCTTTTGAAAAATAACCGCTGGGCGCTGCTGGGCGTCTCGTTCCTCATCAGCGCGGCGGTGAAGTTTATCCACGAGGGCCCGGTGCTGCCTTGGGGCATCGATATGGCGGGACGTTTCCTCATTTACTACGCGCTGGGGGATTTTGCCTCCGGCCTGTGGCGGGCGTGGAAGCAGAAGGGCACGGTGCCCCGCCCCGCGCTGGCGGCGGGCCTTGTGCTGGCAGGCGTCAGCTTCTATATTTTCTATATCAACTTCTATTACGGTCTGGGCTATTTCCCCAGCCTGTTTGGGGTGCAGGAGGCGTCCTTTGCCGTTCTCAGCGGCATCACGCTGCTGTATCAGTGCAGCGCCATCGTGTGTGCGGCCTGCGTGGGCCTGGCGCTGCAAAGGCTGCCGCTGCTGTGCCGCATGGGGCAGATGACTTTGGTGTTCTGCTGTACCGAGCAGATCGTGAAAGTGGTGCTGCCGCTGCTGTTTGCCGCCGTGGGCCTGACGCTGCCGGATTCCGGCACGCAGGTGGGCGGGGCGGCCATGGCGCTGCAGGCCATGGGCATGCTGCTGGCCGCCTATTATGGTCTTGCCGTTCCGCTTGCCCAGCATTTTCCCTGGATGCTGGGCAGGTTTCAGAAAACAAGTGGAGGAGAAGGAACATGAAAGAACTGGAAAAGATCTACGACCCCAGCCAGGTGGAGGACCGGCTGTACCGCAAATGGATGGACAGCGGGGTGTTCCACACCCAGCGGGACCCGGACAAAAAGCCGTATACCATCGTGATGCCGCCGCCCAACGTCACGGGCCAGCTGCACATGGGCCACGCCATGGACGAGACCTGGCAGGACATCCTCATCCGCTATAAGCGCATGCAGGGCTACGCCGCCCTGTGGGTGCCGGGCACCGATCACGCCTCCATTGCCACCGAGGCCAAGGTGGTGGCAAAATTGAAGGAGGAGGGCCTGACGAAGGCCGACCTGGGCCGCGAGGGCTTTTTGGAGCGCGCCTGGGATTGGAAGCGCCAGTACGGCGGCCGCATTGTGGAACAGCTGAAAAAGCTGGGCTGCTCCTGCGACTGGCAGCGCGAGCGCTTCACCATGGACGAGGGCTGCTCCAAGGCCGTGCTGAAGGTGTTCAAAAAGCTGTACGATGAGGACATGATCTACCGCGGAGAGCGCATCATCAACTGGTGCCCTCACTGCAAAACGTCCATCTCGGACGCCGAGGTGGAGTATGAGGAGCAGGACGGCTTTTTCTGGCATCTGAAATACCCCATCGTGGGCACAGATGATTTCCTGGAGCTGGCCACCACCCGCCCCGAGACCATGCTGGGCGACACCGCTGTGGCCGTGCATCCGGACGACGAGCGCTACAAGCATCTGCACGGCAAAAAAGTGCTGCTGCCGCTGGTGAACAAAGAGATCCCCATCGTCACGGACGAGTATGTGGACCGGGAGTTCGGCACCGGCGTGGTGAAGATCACCCCCGCGCACGATCCCAACGATTTCGAGGTGGGCGCGCGGCATGACCTGCCCATCATCAAGGTGCTGACGGACGACGCCCGCATGAACGAGACCTGCGGCAAGTACGCGGGCATGGACCGGTACGAGGCGCGCAAAGCCATCGTGGCCGATCTGGAGGCCCAGGGTTATCTGGCCAGCGTGGAACCCCACAAGCACAATGTGGGCACCTGCTACCGCTGCGGCACCACCGTGGAGCCCATGGTGTCGAAGCAGTGGTTCGTGCGCATGAAGCCGCTGGCGGGCCCGGCCATCGAGGCCGTGCGCGACGGGCGCATCCAATTCGTGCCCGAACGCTTTGACAAAAACTATTTCTTCTGGATGGAGAACACGCGCGATTGGTGTATCTCCCGCCAGCTGTGGTGGGGCCACCGCATCCCGGCCTATTACTGCGACGGCTGCGGCGAGATCACCGTCTCCGCCGAGCCCGTCACCACCTGCCCGCACTGCGGCGGCCCGGTCCATCAGGACGAGGACACGCTGGACACCTGGTTCTCCAGCGCCCTGTGGCCGTTCAGCACCCTGGGCTGGCCCGAGGAGACGGAGGACTACCAATATTTCTACCCCACCAGCACACTGGTGACGGGGTACGATATCATCACCTTCTGGGTGTCCCGCATGATCTTCTCCGGCCTTACCTATACGGACAAGGCCCCCTTTGACACGGTGCTCATCCACGGCCTGGTGCGCGACGCGCAGGGGCGCAAAATGTCCAAATCCCTGGGCAACGGCATCGACCCGCTGGAGATCATCGGTGAGTACGGCGCCGACGCACTGCGCCTGACGCTGGTCGTCGGTTCCACGCCGGGCAACGATATGCGCTTCTCGGACGAGAAGGTGAAGGCCAGCCGCAACTTTGCCAACAAGCTGTGGAACGCCGCGCGCTTTGTGATGATGAACCTGCC
>CATXYA010000263.1 GCA_958403605.1 uncultured Oscillospiraceae bacterium | reverse complement strand
GCGCTAAAATCTCCTCGGCACGCTTGCGTAAAATCATGCCTTCCTCTGTCAGCAGCACCCGCCGGGAGCCCTTGGTCCCACGGATCAGCAGCTGTTTGCCCAATTCCTCTTCCAGCTGTTTCAGCTGAGTGGAAAGGGTCGGCTGGGAAAGATGCAGCGACTGTGCCGCCGCGGAAATGTTCTGTTCCCGGGCAACAGCCAAAAAATATTGCAGCACGCGGAGTTCCATCTCCACCGCCTCCTTCTTAGTCTGAGGATAGCATACAGCTCCATAGTTTTCAAGAATACAATTCTATTAAAACTAAGTATTTGCTATCTATGCGGACGGCAGCTATACTACAGGTGGAAGCACAAAAAATTGGAAGAGACGAAAAGAAGAGGGGGAACTCCAATGAAGATCATCCAAGACAGGACTTTCGATGAAGAGCGCGCACTGTATGGCAGTCGGGACCTTCTGGCGAAAAACTGCCGCTTTGACGGCCCGGCGGACGGCGAGAGCGCCTTTAAGGAAAGCGTGGGCGTTCAGGCGCAGGATTGCTATTTTAATCTTCGCTATCCGTTCTGGCATGACCGGGGTATCCTCATCCGCGACAGTAAGCTGACGGCACAGTGCCGCGCGGCGTTGTGGTATTCCGAAGATATCGCGATCACCGGCAGCAAGCTGCACGGCATCAAGGCGCTGCGGGAATGTGCCAGGGTCACCCTGCGGGACTGTGATATCCGCTCGCCGGAGTTCGGCTGGTCGGTCCGCGGTATCGCCATGGAGCACTGCGCGGTGGAGGGCGAATATCTGATGATGCGCTCCCGGCAGCTGCGCGTTTCAAACGTACAGGTCAAAGGGAAATATTCGTTCCAATATATCCGGGACGCAGAATTTGAGCATTGCAGCTTTGACACCAAGGACGCGTTCTGGCATGCAGAAAACGTGACGGTGAAAAACAGCGTCATCAAGGGGGAATATCTCGGCTGGTATTCCGATGGCCTGACGCTGATCGATTGCCAGATCATCGGCACGCAGCCGCTGTGCTACTGCAAAAATTTGAAGCTCGTCCGCTGTGAAATGACCGATACGGATCTGGCGTTCGAGCGGTCCGAGGTGGAGGCGACCATCACCACGCCGGTGCTCAGCATCAAAAACCCAGCCTCCGGCCATATCTATGCCCCGGCGGTGGGCGCCCTTGTCCTGGACGATGAGACCGCCCAAGGGGAAGTCATCCTCTGCGTCCCCGGCGGCCAACCGGGCTGCTGCGCTTAAAGAAGGCGGCCATGGGACAGCTGCTGTATGGAAGATACCCCTCGAGGGAGGCGCTGGTGGACAACCTGCGGGACGCCGGGTGCAGCGCGGGGCAGATCGAAGAATTTTTGACGTACCTTGCACAGGGAGAGACCGGCTGTCAGCTGTCGCTGCTGGAGGAACACCGGCACAGCTTGCTGCGCCGGCTGCACAAGCAAGAACGGTGCATCGACTGCCTGGATCACCTCCTCTATCAGATCCAGCGGGACCGGCATCAAGGCGGCGGGCCCTGACGCCGGAAAGAACACCAGCGGATCCAAAGGAGGACTTGATGAAAAAAAGGGCCGTTTGAGTTTTCTGTAGTGGCTGTTTTGCTGTTGGCCGCATGTGCCCCCTCCGCAAAAACGGCGGCACCCTTGAGATCACGGTACTGGCTTGACAGAGAAATGGACTTCGGCCAAACTAGGGCCGCCCGCATAAAAAGGTGTTTCCATTGAGCAGGCCAACGCCATGATCGATAGCTTCATCTGCTTCTATCACGATGAGCACATCCAGTTGAAAACCGGAGAGGCGCCGCTTGCACGCCGCCTCTCCGTCTAATCCTTACTTTTCCGACCAAGGACTCTTTCCAAGGACTCTTTTTTGTGCTGTCTGTACAATTTGTTCCTGTTCACAAGGCGGAACGCTTTTGTGTTTGGCGAGTGCTTAAAAGCCGTACAGTTCGCCGAATTTTTGATTGAGATAGTCCAGATAGGGGGCGACGCGCAGTTCTTCCCCGGTGGCGTTGTGCAGGATCTCCAGCGGCAGGTACACCTTTTGATATTGGTGGATCTTTTGCCCCAGCCATTGGGTGACGGGAGCGAAAACACCGTGGGCGACGCCGTCAAAGACGCCGGGAAGATCCCGCACCATGGCGGCGCGCAGCTGGCCGTCGATCAAATTGCCCAGTGCATAGCTTTGGAAAAATCCCAGCGCGCCGATGGCCCACTGCATATCCTGGAGCACGCCTTCCTTGAGGTTGGCGGGCTCCAGCCCAAGGTATTGACGCGATTTTTCGTTCCAAGCCGCGGGCAGGTCGCGGACGTCCAGCGAACCGTCCATCAGCTGCTTTTCCAGCTCATAGCGCAGGATGGGGTGTAGGCAATAGGTCAGCTCATCGGCGTCCATGCGGCGCAGACCAGGCTTCACACGGTTGATCATCTCATAGAACTGCCGTGCTGTCAGGCCCGCAAATTCGGGCAGTTCCGCTTGCACCAGCGGGAAGCACCATTGGGTGAATTCCCAGCTGTGTCCAATGATGTTTTCATAAAAACGGGATTGGGACTCATGCAAAGAGCCGGGCCAGCCGGAGCGCAGATTGGTGGACGCCAGTTCCGGCGGTACGCACTGCTGGTAAATGGAATGGCCGGCCTCATGGATGGTGCTGAAAAAACCGGTAAAATTATCATAATTGGTGCTGATGCGCGCGTCCGTCGGGGCAATGGGCGCGGCAAAGGGATGGACCGTCTCAAAAAATCCGCCGCATTCGGCTTTATAACCCAGAGCTTTGGCGGCTGCCTGGCTGCACCGCGCGATGCCGCCCCGGTTCAGCGGGGCATACAGCAGCGCATCGTCAAAGTCCCGCCCGCTGGCGCGCACCTTGGCTAAGATTTCCACAATGCCCCGGCGCAGCTCGGTGAACCACTCGTCGGTCTGGCGAACGGTGATGCCGCGGTCCCACTCATTGATGAAAGCTTCCATCGGGTGCTCGGTGCCCATCAGGCGGCCCTTTTCCCGCGCCAAGGCGAAGGTCTCCTTCAAAATAGGTTCAAAAATGGAGAAGTCATCCTTCTCGCGCGCCTCCAGCCACTTGCTTTTTCCCAGGGAGGTCAGCTCGGAAAAGCGCACCTTCCAGGCACTGCCCAGCCGTTCGCCCTCCGCCTGCTGGCAGCGCAGCTCCCGCAAAATCGCCTTGCCAATATCGTCGGCGGGCTCGTGGCTCTCGTAATAATCCAGCAGTTCCAGCGCCTCAGGCCCGGTCTGGATTTGGTAAGTCATGCGGGCCAGGTAGCCGTTCAGCTTTGCGCGCGCCTGCTGGCCGCCGGGCGGACAGAAATTGCCGGTGTCCCAGTGCAGCAGCGCCCGAAAGGAACCGCAGTAGCCCAATTCTTCGGCCATGGCATACAGACGCCTGTCCATTTCCAGGTGTTTCTCCATGTTGTTTCTCCTTCCAGGGAAATGCCCCGCGCTTGATGAATCAGCGCGGGGCATTTACGTTTAAGCCTGTTGTTCAGCCGTGCTCTTGCGGCGCTCGGCCAATTCGGCACGAATGGCGGGCAGCTTCTTTTCATAGCGGTTGAACACCAGCATGATGCAGAAGACGATGGCAAATACCACAAACGGCACAAAGATCGCCATGTTGAACAGACCGCTGCGCACGGCGGCTGTTTGGGTGACGGCCTCAGCCTGATAGCCCATGGCGTCCAGCAAAAAGCCCAGCAGCGCGCCGCCGATGCCGCCGCCCAGCTTATTGCCGAAGCTGTTGGCGGACATGACGAGGGCGTCGTTGCGCTTGCCGTTCTGCCATTCGCCGTAATCGATGCTGTCCATCAGGGACGGCACCAGCAGCGAAGAGAATAGACCCAATCCGAAGCCGGAGGTCAGCAGGCAGGCCAGGTACAGCGGAAGGATATTGTCGCGGGTGGTGAAGCGGATAACAAGACAGACTAAAGCAATGGCCAC
>CATXYA010000262.1 GCA_958403605.1 uncultured Oscillospiraceae bacterium | reverse complement strand
CCCGCTCTGCACACTTTTGAACTCGTTGTACCGCACCGCGCCCGTGGTGGCGCCGCAGATGTGGTAGCATTTGGCGGCGGGGCAATACATGTTTTTGTAGCCGCGGCTGTTGGCCCGCCAGGAGAGGTCCACGTCCTCGAAATAGGCGAAGAATTCCTCGTCGAAGAGGCCGATCTCGTCCAAAATGGCGCGGCGGTAGAGGCTGGCGCCGCCGCAGGCGGAAAAGATGCGTCCGGGGGTCTGGTAGCGCGTCCAGCGCAGGCCGTCGCCGCGCTTGCAGGCCCAGCCGAACAGGGTGACGTAATCGCCCGCGTCGTCGCACAGCTCCCGTTCGAAATGGCGGATCATCAGGCTTTGCACCGCGAAGATCTTGGGGTCTGTGTCCGCCATGGCGATCAGCTGCGCCAGCCAGTCCGGCTCGGCGAAGGCGTCGTTGTTGAACAGCACCACGTAAGTGCCCTGCGCCAGGCGGATGCCCTGGTTCACCGCATAGGAAAAGCCGGTGTTGCGGTCGTTCTCGATAAGGGTGTAGCGGGGGTGCCCGCGGTAGCTTTGGGCGGTGGCCAGGCTCTCGTCCGTGGAGGCGTTGTCCACCACGATCAGCTCAAAATCCTGCTCGGTCTGGGCCCAAATGGACTCGATGGAATCCCGCAGCCAACCCGCGCCGTTGAGATTGGGGATGATGATGCTTGCTTTCATGGTGCGCCCTCCGAAAAATTATGCTATACTGATTGTATCATATCTACGGGAGGATTGCCATGCGCAGTTTACAGGACGTGGGGCTGTTCTTGCTGGACCTGGACGGCACCTTTTATCTGGGGGAGCGCCTGCTGCCGGGCGCGCAGGAGTTTTTGGCCCTGTGCCGCCGCCGGGGCGTGCCGTTTGCGTTCCTCACCAATAATTCTTCCAAAAGCAAGGCGGATTATTTAACGAAGCTGGCGCGGCTGGGCGTGGAGATCACCGAGCACGAGGTGTTCACCTCCGGCGACGCCACGCTGCTGTACCTGGCGCAGCGTCAATTTCCCCGGGAATTGCTGCTCATCGGCACGCCCAGCCTGGAGGCGCAGTTTGCCGCGGCGGGCTACCGGCTGGACGCGCCGCAGCCGCGTGCGGCGGTGCTGGGGTTTGACACCACCATCACCTATGAAAAGCCCACCCGCCTGTGTGACGCCGTGCGCGCCGGGCTGCCCTACATCGCCACCCATCCGGACTACAACTGCCCCGTGCCCGGCGGCTTCATCCCCGACATCGGCGCGGTGATCGCCTTTGTGAAGGCCAGCACCGGGCGCGAGCCGGACGCCGTTATCGGCAAGCCCAACGCCGCCATCGCCGAGGCCGCGGCGGAAATTTACGAGACGCCGCTGGAAGCGATCTGCATGGTGGGCGACCGGCTGTACACCGACATCGCCCTCGGGGCCTGCGGCTGCATGACGGCCCTGGTGCTGTGCGGCGAGACGGGCGCGGCGGACCTGGCGGCATCGGCCATCCGCCCCACCTTTGTGGCAAATGATTTGGCGGATCTTTGTGAACAGATCAGAAAAGGAGAGAGAAAACCATGAAAACAGAGCAGGGACAGCGCTGGGTGCCCGGCGCACAGATCGACCTTGCGCCGTGCGGCCCCGGCGTAGAGCGCAAAATTTTGGCCTACGGCAAGGACCTGATGTGCGTGGAGAACCATTTCCGGCAGGGCGGCGTGGGCGCGGTGCACAGCCATCCCCACACGCAGATCACCTATGTGGCCTCCGGGGTGTTTGAATTCACCATCGGCGAGGAAACGCGCACCGTCCGCCAGGGCGATACCATGCTGAAGGAGGACGGCGTGCCCCATGGCTGCGTGTGCCTGGAGGCGGGCGTGCTGCTGGATTTCTTCTCCCCCATGCGGGAGGATTTCGTCTGACCTGGAAGCGGAACGAAGGAGAGCCGGAATTGGCAGGGAACGCCGTCCCCGATGTTCCGCCATGCCCCGGCGCGCCTGCGGGTGGCGGAACGCTGAGGACAGCGTTCCATCCCTGTTTGGGATGAAAAAGGGCCTCCGTTTTCACGGAGGCCTTTGCGCCATTTCATGGCCCCAAAATGAAAAAACGGCACAGCCGGAAAGGCTGTGCCGCACAGGCGGATCACGGTCACTTTAAAGCTGTTTCGAGTTTGCCGTAGACGTCCGCGGCGTCCTCGCACATCACCAGCACGATCTCACCGGAGGGCAGCTGCTCCACCTTGGCGGCCTTGGCCACCTCGTACTGGTCCTGCAAGTAGTTCTGGAAAGACTGCTGCTGCGCCTTGACGAACTGCTCCACGCCTTCCTTCACCGCGTCGGCCTGGCCCTCGGCGGGCTTCAGCACGGCCACGGCGTAGGCCCGCACGTTGATGAGTGACAGGCTGATGGCGTAATCGTCCAGCTGGTCCTCCGTGAGGCCCAGCACCTCCAGCGTCATCTGCGCCATAGAGGCCTCCTCCTCGGTGAGCGTGCTTTTGGCAAGGATGGTTTGATACTCGTTGTCCTCGTCATTGCGCGCAGCCGTGATGGCGGCGGCGTAATCCTTGGGGCCGCTGGAGCTGGCGGCGGGCTGGGAACCGCAGGCGGCCAGGGCGAAACAGAGCACCGCGCTCAAAGCGGCGGCAAAAATACGTTTTGTCATGAACTCTCTCCTTTTGTTGATCGGCTTGTCAGGCTTAGTATATCCAACACCCGGAAGGAATACAAGCCCGGACATGGAGAATACGCGGCAGCGGCGGGGTTTATTGCACGGGCGGAGATCTTTTTGAAGGGCGCGCAAGCATTTTCCTGCGGCAAAAAATGCTTTTTCAAAAAAAAACACTTGACGCCGCCCCAGGGGCAGGGTGTACTTTGAAACCAAAGGAGGCGTTTTTATGCGCATGAAAGAGGTGTGTGAGAAGACCGGGCTGACGGAAAAAAGCGTGCGGCTGTATCAGCAGCGCGGCCTGGTGACGCCCCGTGTGGAACAGACGGCCCACGGCAACGCCTATTTTTTTGAAGAGGCGGACGTGGCGCGCCTGCGCACCATCGCCTCGCTGCGCGGCGCGGGCTTCCATTTGGCGGAGATCGAACAGGCGCTGAATGATCCCGCCCAGCTGCCCGCCCTGGTGGACGCCAAACGGGCACAGGCCAAAGCGGAACAACACCAGGCCCGCGCGCGGGAGGAACTGCTGAAACGGCTGGACCTGGTGGAGCAGGGCGACCCGGCGCAGCTGGCCGCCGCCCTGACGCCGCCCAAGGGCCCGCAGCCGGAAGAGGAGGGCAGCGCGGCGGTGCCCCTTGTACTCGGCGTGATCGTGGCAGCGGCGGCGCTGTTTCTGATATGGTATTACTGGCCGGGCTGGCAGGAGGCGCTGTTGGCGGTGCGCTGCGGCTGGGCAATGCTTGGCATCCCCATTGGCCTGGGTATCGTGTTTATGGCGCTGCGGTACGGCGCCTGCACGCGCCGCGCGGCCAAGCTGCCGCGCACCGCAGCCGCCACCGTGGCCGCCGTGCGGCGGGAGACCGGCTTCGACATTGGCTTCGCCCGGGCGGGCAATGCCTATTCTTCGTTTTCCGAGCAGGGCCGCGGCGGCATCTGGCAGATCGTGTTCATGGCCTGGAATACCCTGCGGCCCGACCATTGGTTCCCCGTGCTGCAGTACCGGGACGAGGCGGGGGCGCTACAGGCCGCCACCTTTCCTTACGGCGCGCTGAAAAGCAGCCTGCGGGAAGGGGAACAGCTGAAGATCGCCTACGATCCGTCCGCCCCCGGCAGGGCGCTGCCGTTACAGGCGCCCTGGCTGCGGCGGAAAGCGGCGGTGTACGCCGTGCTGGGCCTGGCGGTTTTCCTCAGCGCCGTGCTGGCCTGGCCCGGGCTGCTGTGAAGCCCGGCGGCCGGGGAGATCCCACAATAAAGAAAGGCGCGTTTTAGGCGTGGTGGCGTAAGAAAGCATCGCCCCAGGGAGGGGAATTCCCGCGCATA
>CATXYA010000261.1 GCA_958403605.1 uncultured Oscillospiraceae bacterium | reverse complement strand
CAATGCCCCCCTCGCCCCTCTTTGGTTCTTTCTCAGGAATGAGAAAGAACAGTCCTCCGCGAGATGCGAAAGCAGCGAGCAATAATCGGGCGGCCTCCTCACAAATCGCCGCGCTCTTTTTTGCATACTTTTCCCATTGCTGACAGATACTAGAAGTAAGCAAATCCGTAGAGGAGGAAAAGAACGTATGAGAGCGACCGGTATCGTGCGCCGCATCGACGATTTGGGCCGGGTGGTGATCCCCAAGGAGATCCGCCGCACCCAGCTGATCCGTGTGGGGGACCCGCTGGAGATCTTCGTATCCGGCGACGGCGAAGTGGTGTTCAAAAAATATAGCCCGCTGGGAGAGCTGGCGGCCTCCGCCCAAGGCATGGCGGAGGTGCTGTACAAAACGGCGGGGATGCCCGCCGTGGTGACGGACCGCGACCGCGTGCTCTCCGCCGCCGGGGCGCGGGACACGCAGGACAGGCCCTTGACGCCGCAGTTTACCCAGACGATGGAGCAGCGCCGTTATTTCGCCGCCGCCAAGGGCTCCCCCGTGGCCCTGTGCGACATGCCCGGCATTTACGCCACCGCCGTGATGCCCATTTTGTCCAGCGGCGATCTGGTGGGCAGCGTGGCCCTGCTGGGCGACGGCGGGCTGGACGAAGAGGATGCGGCCCTGCTGCGCATGGCGGCGGGCTACCTGGGACGCCAGCTGGAAGAGTAAAATAAAAAACAGGGAGTATTCAGCAAGCGGTTGAATACTCCCTGTTCATTTTTTAAACAGCGGTCCCTATTTCTTCAAAAAGCCCCGCAGGCCGCTGAAGAGGTTGCCGTTGACCATATCGAGAATGCCCAGCAGCTTTTCCCGCGACAGGCCCGCCATCGCCATCTGGCGCAGCGGCATGCCGTCCACGGATTCCTCCATCATGCGGCGCATGGACGGGTCGTCCCCGCCCATCTTCGTCATCTGCTCCAGCGCCTGCTGGTAGATGCGCTTGCCCACAAAGGTGTCCTTGATCTCGCCCAGGGTGCTGTTGAGCGTAAAGGGGCGCTCCCCGGCGCTGGGCAGCGGCAGCGGCCTACCGTACACCTTTTCAAACTCCTTGCTGGAGAAGCCGCCCCGCTCGTAGTACAGCGGCGTTTCCTTGCGCCAATCCTTGGGCTCGGTGTCGCCCGGCACGTCCACGGGGGCTTTCGGGCGGATGTCGCGGCTGGAGGCCGCCAGCTCGATGTCATAGACGCCGCCCTCGGTGCGCCAGCCGTGCTCCTGGAAATCATAATACTGGAAGGCGCTGTCGTCCAGCGTGAAGGTGACGGTCTTGGCCTCGCCGGGGGCCAGCTCCACCTTGGCAAAGGCGCGCAGCTGGCGCGGCGGGCAGTACAGCACCGGGATCTGCGGCGCCACGTACAGCTGCACCGTCTCCTTGCCCGCCATGGCGCCGGTGTTTTCCACGGTGCAGCGCACGGTGAAGGGCTTGCCCGGCTGGAAGCGGTCACTGTCCAGCTCCAGATCCGTGTAATCGAACGTGGTGTAGGACAGGCCGTGGCCGAAGGGCCAGCGCACCTTTTTCTGCGCCGCGTCGTAATAGCGGTAGCCGATGAAGATGCTCTCGCGGTACAGCGCCACGCCGTTGACGGCGGGGAAGTTGTCGGCGCTGGGGGTATCGGCCAAATTGCGCGGGAAGGTCTCGGCCAGCTTGCCGCAGGGGTTCGCCTTGCCCAGCAGCAGGTCCACCACGGCCTTGCCGCCCTGGCAGCCGCCCAGATACGCCATCATAATGGCGGCGGTGTTGTCGGCCCAGGACATTTTCACCGGGCTGCCCGCCTGCAAAATGACGACGGTGTTCTCGTTGGCGGCGCACACACGCTCGATCAGCTTGTAATGGCTTTCCGGCAGGCCCAGGGTCACCCGGTCAAAGCCCTCGCTCTCATAGCTCTCGGGCAGGCCGGCGAACAGGTACACGATGTCCTTGCCGCGGGCCAGGGCCACGGCGGCGTCCACCAGCTCCTCGTGCACCTCGTCGTCCTCCAGGCTGTAGCCGGGGGCGTACTCGAAATCGCAGCCCGCGGCCTCGAAGGCGTCGTAGGCGCAGTCCAGCTCCACGGGGTTGATGCGGCTGGAGCCCGCGCCCTGGTAGCGCGGCGTTTTGGCGAAGGCGCCGATGACGGCGGCGCTCTGCCCGGCCTTGGCGGGCAGCACACCGTTGTTTTTCAGCAGCACCGCGCCCTCGGCGACGGCCTTTTTCGCCAGCTGCAAATGGCGTTGCATATCGCAGGTGAAGGGGAGCTTCTGCCCCTCCTGGTATCTGAGGATCAATTCGATGACGCGCGTCACCGCCGCGTCCAGCGTGTCCTCGGGCAGGCGGCCCGTGCGCACGGCGTCGGCCAGCAGCTGGTCGTTGCCATTGCTGGGGCCGGGCATCTGCAGGTCGAGGCCCGCGCGGTAGCTCTCCACACAGTCGTTCATGGCGCCCCAATCGGTCATCAGCAGACCCTCGAAGCCCCATTCGCCGCGCAGGATGTTCGTCAGCAGCTCCTGGTTCTCGGAGCAGTAGGTGCCGTTCAGCTTGTTGTAGGCCGTCATCACCGTCCAGGGCTGGGCCTCTTTGACAGCGATCTCAAAGGCTTTCAGGTAGATCTCCCGCAGCGCCCGCTCGTCGATCACCGAATCGGTGGTGAGGCGGTTTTTCTCCTGGCTGTTGGCCGCAAAGTGCTTGAGGCTGGTGCCCACGCCCTTGGACTGCACGCCGTTGATGAAGGCGGCGGCCAGCTTGCCCGCCAGCAGCGGGTCCTCGCTGAAATACTCGAAATTGCGGCCGCACAGGGGGCTGCGCTTCATGTTGGCGCCCGGGCCCAGCAGCACCGCCACGTCCTCCTGGCGGCACTCCTCGCCGATGGCCGCGCCCACCTGGCCCAGCAGCTCCGTGGCAAAGGTGCACGCCAGCGCGCTGGCCGTGGGGAAGCAGGTGGCGGGCACGCTACCGCCAAGGCCCAGCTGATCCCCTGCGCCGGTTTGTTTGCGCAGCCCGTGGGGGCCGTCGGTCACCATGATGCTGGGCAGGCCCAGACGGTCCACCCCATGCAGATGCCAGAAATCCTTCCCCGCCACCATGCGCGTTTTTTCCTCCAGCGTCAGCTGGGCGCACAGCTCCTTCGCTTGTTCGTACCGTCCCATTGCAGAGTCCCCTTTCCCTCGGCGCGCCCCATGCGCACCGCCGCTCACGATATATATAAAAGTATTGTAGCATGGTTTTTCCCGAAAGAAAAGCGTCTGCGGCAGATTTCTGTCTCCCCGGGCCGGATTTTTTAAAGGGGGCCGCCCTCATCCCCGCGCCCGGAGCGCCGGGGCCGGGGCGCTGTGCGCCAGCCGCAGCGAGCGGCGGGCCTCCTGCCCCAGGACGCCGGGCGCGCCGGCATATTCCCGCAAAAACGTTTCGCCCTGCGGGCAGGGGAAGGCCGAGAGGCACAGCAGCGTTTTCCACAGCAGCACCGCGTCCTCCGGCTGGCGCCGCGCCGCCGCCAGCACGGCCCCGCAGGCCTCCGGCGTTGCCAGCGCGGGGTGATAGAACGCCATCCACCCCACCGCGTCCAGCGCCTCGCGCACCGCACGCGGCGCGCCCGCCAGCGCCTCAAGCAATACGGGGAACACCGCCGGGTCCATCTTCGCCAGCGTGCGGGCCGCCAGGTCCCGCGGCAGGGGATAGGATGTCTTGGCCGAGGGGCGCGCGGGCAGCGCGCGGTGCTGATTGTGCCCGATGCGCCCCAAATATGCCGCCAGCTTGCGGGCCGTCTGCGCATTGCCGCCCTGCAGCGCCCCGCAGATGGCCAGGCGCGGGTAAAGACACGGCTCCCGGGCCAGCTGCGCCAGCAGATCGTCCGCCGCCGCGTCCACCGCCGGGGCCAGGCAGGAGGCCGCGGCGCTGCGCCGGCAGGCGTCGTCCCCCTGCAAAAGGGGCAGCAATTCCGGCAGCGGCCGC
>CATXYA010000260.1 GCA_958403605.1 uncultured Oscillospiraceae bacterium | reverse complement strand
CAATGCTCTGGGACCTGCACGGGGCCCGCAGAAAGGGTCTAGGCGAAGTACAGCGTCCCCACCGCCGTGCCCATGGGCGGCAGCGCCACCTCCAGGGAAACGGCGTCGCCCTCCTGGGCGAAGGGCTGCGCCTCGCGCGCCAGCTCCGACGCGCCCGCCAGCGCGCTCACCTGGCCGGGTGTCAGATATTCGGGGCTGCCCATGGCCTGCCAGGCCGCGAGGGCGTTGGCGTGGCTGTCGTCGATGCGCTGGATGTCCGCGCCCACGCAGGCGCCGCAGCCGGAGAGGCGCACCGCCACCGTCTCGGCCTCAATGTCATGCAGCAGCGAGTGGTGGTTCACCAGCAGCAGCTGCACCGCGCCGGCCTCCGGCTTGGCGGCGGCGTAGCCGTCCACCGTGCCCTCGCTGAAACGCGCCTCGTACAGCTCGCCGCCCAGCTCATGCAGCAGCTGGAAGGCGCGGTAGGGCGCCTTGGGGATGCCGTGGTGCGTCAGCAGCCCGAAGCCGCCGTGGAAGGCCGCGCTGGGCTGGCCGTTCTCCTCAAAAATATCGCTGAACGTCCAGAAGGAATACCCCTGCGCCAGGCCCATGCTGTCCAGGATGGTCTTGGGGATGAAGGACGCGCCGAAGGGCCCGTCCGACGGCAGGCCCGCCAGGCTGCCCCACTCGGTGTAATAGAGCGGCAGGTCCCCGGCCTCGGCGCGGGCGCGCCGGTCCATGTCCGTGAGCACGCCCCGGTCCACATGCTCCCACAAATGGCTTTGGAACACCGAGTACTCCTGCAGCTTTTTCTGCAAAAATTCCGGGTCCTCCTTGGCCTTGCGGAAGAGCTCCGCCAGCTTTTCGCCCGAGCTCATGTCGATGGGGCTTTGGAAGTTGGCGCTGTCCTCCACGCCGTAGCCCACCACGATGTCCGTGGGGTAGTGGTGCGTGGTGACAAAGTCCACCGGCGCGCCGCTTTGGCGGCAGAAATCCAGAAAATCCGGGATCCAGGCGTTGTTGGAGGTGGCGGGGCCGCCCACGCGCAGGAAGGGGTCGGCCTGCTTGATGGTTTGTGCGGTCTCCCGGTAGAGCTTGAAATACTCCTCCTTGGTACCGGACCAGAAGCCGAAGGGCGATTCCGGGCCGCCCAGGTTGGGCTCGTTCCACACCTCGAAGAACCACTGGCGCACCTCGCCCCGGCCGTAGCGGGCGAGGAGATGCTCCACCAGCGCGCCGACGAGCCAGTTCCACTGCGCGTAGTCCTTGGGGGGCGTGGTGTTGCCCTTGTAGTGGAACAGCGTTTTATTGCCGCTGGCCAGCGCCTCGGGCATGAAGCTGAGCTCCACAAAGGGCCGCATGTTGATGGACAGCAGAAAATCGAACACCTTGTCGATGTTGGTGAACGACAGGCTGAGCTGCTGGGTGTACATGTTTTTCAGCACCACGCTCATGTCGTCGTTCAGCAAGCCGTGGAAGCGCACGTAGCGGAAGCCCAGCTCCCGCTGGCAGCGCGCCAGCTGCGCCTGATAGTCGGCCCGCAGGGCCGTGGCCGCGTGGCACGAGCCCACGCACAGCTCCCAATAGCGGTCCAGGGGGCGGCGCGCGCCGCCCACGTCCAATGCAAATGGTTTCACGAAAATTTCCTCCTTTAAGGTCAGCCCTTCACCGCGCCCAGGGCGATGCCCTTGGCGAAATATTTCTGCAGGAAGGGGTACACCAGCAAAATGGGCAGCATGGCCACAAAAGCGATGGCCATGCGCGCCGCCGTAGACGGCAGCGGCCCCATGGCCAGCGCCGCCGTGGAGGTGGCGTTGCCGCTTTGCAAAAACTGGATGTCGCCGATCATTTTATTGAGCAGGCTTTGGATGCCCCAGTTGTTGGGGTCCTTGATGTAGTACAGGCCGTTGGTCCAGTCGTTCCAATAGGCCAGGGCCGAAAACAGGCCCGTTGTCACCAGAATGGGCTTGCCCAAAGGCAGTGCGATGCGGGCAAACACCTTGATGGGGCTGGCGCCGTCGATCTCCGCAGCCTCAAACAGCGCGTCCGGGATGCTGTTGGCAAAATAGGTGCGGATGAGCAGCACGTTGACGGCGCCCATCAGAAAGCCGGGCACGATCAGCGCCAGCAGCGGGTATTCCTTGATGTGGAAGGTGCCGGTGTACATCATGTAGGTGGGCACCAGGCCGCCGTTGAACAGCATGGTGAAAAACACGAAGAACGTGATGGCGCTTTTGCCCGGCAGCTTTTTCAGGCTCAGCGGGTAGGCCAGCATGGAGGACAGCAGCACGTTGCACACGGTGCCGATGGCCGTGGTGACGATGGTGACGCCGTAGGCGCGGAAGATCTTCTCCCCGTTGACAAAGATATAGCGGTAGGCGTCCAGGCTGAACGCCCTGGGGAAGAAGGAGTAGCCGTCCCGGATGAGGGTGTTCTCCTCGGTGACGGAGGACAGGAACAACAGCAGGAAGGGCAGCACGATGACGATGGTGAGCACCGTCAGAAAGACGTTGGCGCCGATCTGATAGCCGCGGTCGCGTTTCAAGTTGTACATCAGTTTCCTCCTTCTCAGAACAGCGCGTCCTCTTTGCTGACCTTGCGCACGATGAGGTTGGCGGTCAGCACGAGGATGAAGCCCACGACGGATTGGTAAAAGCCCGCGGCGGCCGATTGGCCCAGATTGCCGAATTGCAGCAGCGAGCGGTAGACGTAGGTGTCGATGGTGTTGGTGGTGGCATAGATGAGGCCCGAATTCTGGGGCACCTGGTAAAACAGGCTGAAATCCGAGAAGAAGATGCGCCCCACGTTCAGCAGCAGCAGCGTCACCACGCTGGATTTGATGCTGGGCAGGGTGATGTTGACGATCTGCTGCCATTTGGACGCGCCGTCCAGCTCCGCCGCCTCGTACAGCGCGGGGTCGATGCCGTTGATGGAGGCAATGTAGATGAGGCAGCCGTAGCCCACGCTCTTCCAGAAATTGACGAAGATGAGGATGAAGGGCCAATACTGCGGCGAGGCGTACCAGTTGATGCCCTCCAGCCCCAGCATGGGCAGGATGCTCTTGTTCATCATGCCGTTTTCGGTGCTGAGCATGGCGTAGACGATGTACGACACGATGACATAGCTCATCAAAAACGGGAACAGGATGACGCTTTGGTACACGCGCTTGGCGCGCTTGCTGCGCAGATCGCAGATGAGGATGGCGATGAGGATGCCCATCACCAGGTTGACGGCAATGAAGGCCGCGTTGTACAAAATGGTGTTGCGGGTGATGACCCACGCGTCCTTGGTGGCGAACAGGTATTTGAAATTCGACAGCCCCGCCCAGGGGCTTTTCCAGATGCCGTCCGCAAAGTTGATGTTTTTAAAGGCGATCACGAGACCCGCCATGGGCACGTAGTTGTTGATGAGCAGGTACAATAGGCCCGGCACCATCATCAGGTACAGCGGCGCCCAGCGGGCAAAGCGGCCCTTGCGCGCGCTTTGCGTCTGCAGGCGCGGGGCCGCGGTGGTCTTTGTCATGACGCTCCCTCCTTTTATGGGAAGGC
This sequence comes from uncultured Oscillospiraceae bacterium, assembly GCA_958403605.1. GTDB lineage: Bacteria > Bacillota > Clostridia > Oscillospirales > Ruminococcaceae > Ruthenibacterium. The sequence continues at coordinate 458 of CATXYA010000260.1, read as the reverse complement.
GCCCGCCAAAACGCGTTGGCGGGCGCCCTTGCGGGTTCTACACGGTCACTGCTGCGCCATCCACGCGTCCAGCTGCTGCTGCTTGAGGTCGATGACCTTCTGCAGGCCCGCGGATTCCAGGTCCGCCAGGAACTGGGGCAGCACGGTGGCAGGGTCGACGGCACCGGTGTTCAGCGCGTCCAGGTACTGGCTTTTCACGTTGTTGAGCGCGGCGATCTCGTTGACGACGCTGGTGCCGTCATAGGCGAAGCCGTAGGCGCAGGAGCGCTTGGCCTTGGCGTTGTTGGCCTTGTTCTGCTCGTGCACGTCCAGGGGCAGGCCCTCCCACACGTGGGTGATGAACTGGTTGGGCAGCATGTAGGCGAACTGCGCGTTGTAGGGGTCGCTGGATTTGTCCATGCCCGCGGGGAAGGTGGCGTGGCCGTCCTCGGTGAGCACGTAGTGCTCGCCCTCGATGC
>CATXYA010000259.1 GCA_958403605.1 uncultured Oscillospiraceae bacterium | reverse complement strand
TTTGTTCGTGTATTTTGGCCGCGGCCGTGACGGTTTCCCTGATGCCCGCGGCCTTGGCCGCGGAAGCGGCCCCTGCCGGCAGCGCGGTGGTCGGCGCCGTGACGGAGACCATCCCCCCCGAGAGCACCCCGGCGGACAGCAGCAGCACCCCGGAGAGTACCCCCGCTGACAGCAGCAGCGCCCCGGAGAGCACCCCGGCGGACAGCAGTTCCGCCGACAGCGCGGACAAGCCCGACGTCTCCGTGGACGTCTCCATGCCCACCGGCGGTGCCGCCCCCGAGGACTCCGGCGAGGTCTCCCTCACCGACGTCACCGACGAGGCCAAGGACGCCGACCAGGTCACCGAGTTTGTCACGCGCCTCTACCGCGTCGTGCTCCAGCGCGACCCCGACCCCACCGGCCTTGCGCAGCAAGTCAATCTTTTGAAGAGCGGCGGCACCTCCGGCGCCCATCTCGCCTCCCGCTTCTTCCTCGAAAAAGAGTACATCGCTCGCAGTCGCACCGACGCCGAGTTCATGGAAGACATCTACAACGCCTTCTTTGGCCGTCCTTCCGATCCCGGCGGACTTGCCCACTGGCTCGGCTTCCTCTCTGACGGCTGCTCCCGCGAATTCATCCTGGAGCACGCCTGCACCAGCGAAGAGTTCACCGGCATCTGTGCCTCCTACGGCATCACCCGCGGCAGCTATACCTCCACCCAGAACCGCGATAAAAATGCCGCCGTGACCGCTTTTGTCAACCGCGTCTACACCGTCGTGCTGGGCCGCCCCGGCGAAGAGAGCGGCCTCAACAACTGGACCGGCCTGCTGCTGGCAAAAAAGATCACCGGCGCTTACCTCGTCAACAACGCCTATTTCTGCGAGGAGTACGAGGCCAAGAATACCTCCGACGAAGAGTTCGTCACCTCTTTGTACTATTTCTTAGTGGGCCGCGCTCCCGATGCGGGCGGCATGGCCAACTGGATGAATCTGCTCAAAGAGGGCCACAGCCGCAAATTTATCGTTGCCCGCTGCGTGACGAGCGATGAGTTCACCAACATCTGCAAACAGTATGGCATCGAGCGCGGCTCCTTGGAGGAAGAGGACGACCTGCTGCCGAATGATATTCCGCAGACAACGCCCATTTATGGCATTGATGTTTCGGAAATACAGAACAAGGCTGGAGCGATCGATTGGAATGCGGTAAAAGCTGCCGGTTATGATTTTGTTATGTTGCGGGCTGCCGTCAGCCGCAAAAATGGGGCTGAACCGGATCTATACTTTTTGCAGAATATTCAAGGAGCGAAAGCCGCAGGGCTGAAAGTAGGTGCCTACTACTATTCTGGTGCATTAAATACGATCGAAGCACGAGAAGAGATCTCTGTTTTTCTAAGTCAGCTGCAGGCTGCGGAAAATATGGGGTGCTATCTTGATTATCCCATTGCCATCGATATGGAATTTTGGAATAAAAAAAATTATCCGAATAACGCGGCCCTGGGAGAAAGCGTCACTAGACAAATCTTAACAGACGTTTGTAAGTATTCTCTGTCCCTTTTAGAGCAAAACGGGTATTATCCTATTTTATATTGTAGTTCTTATTATTTACGGGATCAGCTTTATCACGATCAGTTAGCGGGATATGATATTTGGATCGCCAGCTATAAATTAAATGAAGCCGGCGCACACACAGTGCCCTACCCTGCTGCCGGTCAATATCAAATGTGGCAGTATGCGAGCGATGGGGCGGTTCCGGGAATCGCGCGTAGTGTAGATTTAAACGTATGCTATAAGGATTTTTCCAACATTATCCATACTGGCACGAATAGCTACGGCCAGCGCTGGAACCACTGGGGCACTTGAAACACGAAAAGGCCGGGGCTTTTGCCCCGGCCTTTTTTCCTGGAACGCGATCTATTGTTCTTTTTCCGCCAGCTGCCGCTTCAGCTCGTCCACTTCCCGGCGCAGAGACGCGATCTCCGCTTGGTAGTTTTCGTCGATGTACTGCCGCAGATACGCCGCCTGCCACTGCACCTCTGCGTCGTGGTCGCCCACATAGCTGACCATGGAGTTGAGGGACGCGGTGACGCGCTCGTTGAACTTCGCCTGCTTTTTCCACACCGGAGCGGTGAACCGATGCAGCAGTTTGCGGAACGCCTTGGCAAAGGGGCCGGACACCTCCGCGTCCGGCGGCACGTTCCAGCCCAGGTTGGCGTCCCACACCTGTTCTTCAAACAATTCTTTATTGAAATCCCCCTCGTAGGGCACATAGACCGGTTCTTTCATGCGTTACCTCCTGGTTTACAGTATTGCTTGAAACTATTATAATACAAATAACAGAGAAAAGATAGGAGCGGTCAGGATGGATTATAAGATCAGCGTGATCATCCCGGTTTACAATGCCGAAGCTTATGTGTTGGAGGCGCTGGCCTCTTTAGAGCGGCAAACGTTAGGCTTTGAACAGCTGCAGGTCTTGGTGGTGAACGATCATTCCACGGACGGCAGTGCCGTATTGTTGGCCGCATGGGCCGCCGACAAACCCAACGTCACCTTGTTGGAAATGCCCGGTCCCAAGCCCAGCGGCGGCGCGGCCTGGCCGCGCAATTATGCGCTTCCCTATGTTCAGTCGCCTTATGTGATGTTTTTGGACAACGACGATTTTTTCGCCCCTGACGGCTGCGAGGTCTTGTATCATACGGCAGAAGCTTCCAAGGCGGATCTGGTGATGGGATATTACCACGAGGTTGCCATGGATGGGACCCCCTTGCAGGAGAAACAGCATTGGTGCGGCACCCTGACCGAAGATACCCTGTTCCACATGCCCGAAAAAATGCCGGACATCATGCGGATCATCGGCCTTTTTTGGTGCAAGCTCTACCGCACGGCTCTCATCCGGCAGCATCAGGTCGAATTTCCGCCGCTGATCCATACGGAAGACACCATCTTTTTCCTGCGATACCTGCGGTGCTGCCGGACGGTGTTGTACACGGATCATTTGATCTACAACTTCCGGCTGCGGGACACCTCTGTTTCCCACACGATGGGGGTGCCTTATCTGCGCACCACGACCACCGGCTATGACTATATTTTTGACCTTCTGGCCGACCAGCCCGCCTGTTTGCTGTATCTGATGGACAGTGTCGCCCGTCATTTCCTGGCTGAAATTTTTTTGACGGACGCCCTCACAGACGCGGAGCGCCGCATGCTGCTGCCCGATTGGCAGCGCATCGCCCAATACTCCATCGCGCACGGCCTGCTCCCGCACGACGAGTACGCCCTGCCCCGCCTGATCGAGCTGGTGGCGGAAGGGAAATACGACGCAGCGTATGAAGTTGGAAAATGCTACAAAGAGTATTATGGCGCAGTCCTCACGCGGGACAAGCACTTTCTGGATTCCGAAAAGATCTGGAACAGCGTGGCCGAGGCCGCACGCGCGGAGACCGCCGCCGCCCGGGCCGAATTGGAGGCTGTGCGCGCCAGCCGCAGCTACCGTCTGGCGCAAAGGCTCTCCCGGCTGCTGCACCCGGAAAAATGACCGTCAAAAACGACCGCCCGCGGAATTAGGCGTGGTGGCGTAAGAAAGCATTGCCCCAGGGAGTGGATCCCGCGCACAGCGTCGTCAAGTGCACTTGTGGGCCATCGGCCCGCATTTTGCCGCCACGCGGCAAAACCGTGCAGTGTGCTGCAACAGTCCACCGGACTGTTGCTGGCTTCGCCACCGCACAGCTTGACAACCACAAAGGGTTTTGCGGTTTCGCTTTGCGAAACGCCGACGAACGTCGGCGAGCAAACCTCACCGCAGGTGATTCGCGCGGATTTTCCTTGCTCTGCATCGGGAATTCCCGTCCCGGGGGTGCGCAGCAGTTTTGCGGTCGCCGTAGGCGGCAAAGGCCCCGGTGGGGCCTTTGAGCAAACTGTCCGGTCGCGAAGCGATGGCGGCAATGCTTTTGCCGCCAAGGACACGGCCCGGCGGTTTTGGATGGATAGCGGCATGAAAAAAGCTCGGTAATCCTGACGG
>CATXYA010000258.1 GCA_958403605.1 uncultured Oscillospiraceae bacterium | reverse complement strand
CGTCACCGCCCGCATGGGCGGTGTGGGTAGAAACCGATCAGCAGCGCGGCATCATCTGCGCCAATTGGTCACCGCCCGCATGGGCGGTGTGGGTAGAAACTCCCAGGTCTCGGCGGCGGGCGTATCCGTATCTGTCACCGCCCGCATGGGCGGTGTGGGTAGAAACCGAACAAGCCCACATAGCCGATGATATCACCTGGTCACCGCCCGTATGGGTGGTGTGGATAGAAATAGGCTTCCTGTATTCCCCTCTTTTCCCCAGCGGTACGCCGCCTTTGGGCGGCGTACCTTCTTTTTTGCGCAGCAAAAAAGCCGGATGCCCATTGGGCATCCGGCTTTTCCTTTTTTGTTTTTCAGCTTACAGCTTGGTATCCCAGCGGCCGCACCAGACGTTTTCCTCCGGTGTGCCTTTGAATTCGCTCTCGCCGCACAGCTTCTCCATGAGGGCCTCGATCACCTGCGGGGTATCCTGATAGCAGTTGATATAGGTGCGGCTCATGGTGAGGTCGATGAGGTAGTTGGGCAGATACAGGCTGATGAAGGCCGTGGGCACCTGGCGCACATACCAGGGTTGCTGGCCGGGCATGGTCCACTTGACGCGCATGGTGTTGAACTGGGCGAAGCCCACCTGGTCGATGAACACCAGCACGGCGTCGGTATTGGCCATGAACTGCTCCATGCTGCCCTTGGCCGCCACGGCGTCGCCGTCCTCGACGATGAAGCCGCGCTCCTCCAGCTTTTTGACGATAAGCGCTTTCGTCTTGGCGCCGGAATCGTCCTTGATGAGCTTGCCGGCCACCACGCGGCCGTCGCCCTCCAGGAAGTACACGCGCACGTGTTTGTGCTTGGCCGGGTCCAGCGGCAGCATGTTCTGGGTGTCCTTCACCAGGGTGATGAACTTGTCCGCGCACTCCTTGGCGATGGCCTGGTGCTCGGCGCAGCCCACCACGGAGATACCCTCCTTCGGCGGCATCAGCGTGCCCGCGGCCTGTTTTTTATGCAGGCCGATGCTGGCCTTGACGCCCAAAATACGCGTCAGTGCGTCGTTCATGCGCTCTTCGGTGATGGTGCCGTTCTTGTAGCCGGCCATCATGTAGCCGAAGTCCTCTTCCATGTCGTTGAAGAACAGGTACATATCGCAGCCCGCGGCGATGGCGGCAGGCACCTGCTGGGCGCGGGGCATGGCGCCGAACATGCCGATCATGTGGCTGGCGTCGGTGACGACCAGGCCGTTGAAGCCCAGCTTTTCTTTCAGAAGGCCGGTGATGAGCTCGGGGCACAGCGTGGCGGGCAGGATCTCATGGTCATCCAGCTCGCGGCCCGCCAAGCGGCGCTGCCAGGCGGGCTGGGCGATGTGCCCGGCCATGATGGTTTTGACGCCCGCGTCGATGAGCTCTTTATACACCTTGCCGAAGGAATCCATCCAGGTGTCGCAGTCCAGGTCGTTGATGCCCATCATCAGATGCTGGTCGCACTCCTCGGTGCCGTCGCCGGGGAAGTGCTTGATGGTAGTGGCCATGTCGCATTCCTCGGTGCCCTTGAGGAATGCCTTGGCATAGGCGATGGTGCGGTCCGGGTCCGCGCAGAAGGAGCGCGTCTGCACGATGCTGTTGCGCCAGTTCTGCAGCAGGTCCACGATGGGGGCAAAGTTCCAGTTGGAGCCGATTGCCATGGCCTCGGTGCCGCCCACTTTGGCGGCCTTGTAGGCCACCTCAGGGTCGCGGGAGGCCGCGGTGGCCGCGCCGCAGGACACGCCCGTGCCGCCGCCCACGCCGCCGTTGCCGCCGGCCTCGCAGTTGCTGGCCACCAGCAGGGGTACCTTGCTGTGCGCCTGGAAGGTGTTCACCATGTCCCACAGCTCGGCAGCCGATTTGTTGTGATAGCGCAGCGCGCCGGGATGATAGGTCTCCGCCACCTTTTTGATGCCCGCGGGGTCAAAGTCGGTGACCATGTTGACGAACAGCTGGCCCACCTTTTCCTCATCGGTCATGGAGGCGATGGTGCTGTGCACCCACTGAATGTCCTCGTCGGAGAGGTAATACGGTTTTGCTTTCAGATCGACCATCACAGGTCCCTCGCTTTCTTCTTTTAGTAAGTAAGGCCGAAGCCGTACAGGTATTCGTGGCCCGCCGTGTCCTTGTAGGCATAGGTGAGGCCATTTTTCATGTATTTCGCCTTGTCGTAGCCGGGCACGTCGTTGGGGCTGGCGCAGATGCCGTTTTCGTCCACGGCGATGGCCGCGTCGCTGCCGGGCAGGGTGAGGGGCAGCTTGCCGGTGGGCACCGCCTCGCCGGTGATGACGTCGATGGCCGCCTTGGAGAAGGTGTCAAAGCCCACGGTGAGGGCGTCGGCCAGCGGCTCCACATTGGTGAGCAGGTACGGCAGGTTCAAATTGACATGCAGCACCACCTGGGGCACGGCGGCGCGGATGGCCTTGAGATGCTCCACATCCACGCCGGTCTCCTTCATGATGTTCAGTTCCAGATAGCCCTCGGTAGCGGAGAAGTAACTGCCGCTGGTGGGCTTGAGCAGCAGCAGGGCCACGTCGGCGTCATGGTAATCGTCCACGAACGTCCAGTCGGGGTGATCGTCCTTGACGGCTTTCGCAAAAGCGGCGACGGTGGCCTTGGGGTCGGCGCCGGCGCCGGAAAGCGCCATCATCTGCAGCTCTTCCTTCGTGCATTCGGTGCGCATGAGCATTTCCACGTACACCTTTTTGCCCGCCAGTTTGTCCGCGGTCAGCGGCAGCATATTGCCCTCGTTTTTCAGCAGCACCACGCTCTCCTGATGGGCCTTGTAGGCCACGGCGCGGGTGGCCTCGGTGTTCACCGCCGCGTCGGCGGCGTCCTCGTCGGCATAGGGGTTTTCAAACAGGCCCAGCTGGAAAATCTCGGTAAGCAGGCGGCACACGGCCCTGTTCACGGTCTCCTGATCGGCAAAGCCCTTTTGGATGGCTTCCAGAAACGGCGCGGGGTCGGCCTCGCCGGACACCATGTCGGTGCCCGCCTTCAGCACGCGGCCCGCGCGGCCCGCCGGGCTGTACTCCTCGGCGCCCCAGGCCATGCCGGACAGCACGCCCGTGTCGGAATTGACAATGCCCGTAAAGCCCAGCTCATCCCGCAAAAAGCCGTTGATGAACTGCTGGTTGTAGGCAAAGGCGATCTCCTCGTCAAACCGGTCCACGCCGTTTTGCGGGAAGTGGGATTTCTTGTTGGAGGGAATGGCGTAATACGGCATGATGGAGGACGTGCCCGCCGCAATGGCCGCCTTGAACGCGGGCAGATGATAGGTCTCCATGCTGCCCGGCGTGTTGTAGCAGTTGTATTTTCCCTCGGCGTAATGGGGGTCAAAGCCGTTTTCCCGCGCGCCGCCGCCGGGGAAATGCTTGGTGGTCATGGCGACGCCGTTTTCGTCCAGCGTTTCGCCCTGTACGCCCTTGATGACGCGGGGGATGATCTCGCTGATCAGCTCCGGATGCTCGCCGAAGGTGCCGTAGGTGCGGAACCAGCGCGGGTCCGTGGCGCAGTCGGCCATATACATATAGCCCTTGCGGATGTTGGCGGCGTAGACCTCGTCATGGACGATCTTGGCGAATTTGTTGACCATCTCCATGTCGCGGGTGGCGGCCAGGCCCAGGGTGCCCGGGAAGGTGGTGAACTTGTTGCTCTCCTCCTTGGCGCTGTAGCGGATGTCCGCGCTCTCGTTTTTCGAGTTGCAGGCCACGATGCAGGGGATGCCCAGGCGCGTGCCCTCGCACACCTCCTCCATGGCGTTGGCCCAGCGGGCCAGCTCGCTGGCCTTGGCGTTTTCACGCACGATGATGTGGCGGATGTGGCGCGTGGCCAGCTGATAGGTGGTGGGATAGATCATGCGCTTCATGCCGCGCATCATCACCTCTTCTTGGGCCTCGGCCAAGGCGCCGCCGTGGCTGGTTGGCGTGCCGGGCTTGTCGGAAATGCCCATAGTCGGGTCGGTGATCACCATCATGCCGGCCTT
>CATXYA010000257.1 GCA_958403605.1 uncultured Oscillospiraceae bacterium | reverse complement strand
TTCCTTCCTCCTCTGATGATGGAATACAGAAACGGACGGCCTTTGGCCGTCCGTTTTCTCAATTTGGTCTCTGCTTACTCCTCGTCGGAGCCGCAGCCGCTGCAGCCCTCGCAGCCGCAGTCCTCGTCGTCGCTGAAATCCACTTCAAACTTGGTGCCGCAGTTAGGGCAGCTCAGGTTTTCGTCGGCCAGCATCTCCTCGTCCACGCAGACCACTTCGCCGCAGTTGGGGCAGGTGATCTCGTACAGGCCGTCCTCGTAGGTCTCCTCGTCGTCCTCGTCATCCTCGTCGAACAGGTAATCCTCCACGTCCTCCAGGTCTTCGCTGACGGAGTCCACGGCGTCGTAAAGCTCATCCACGTCGCCGTCGATGTCCGTGACCAAGGTGGCCATGTCGTCCAGCACGCCCACGATGGCGGTGATGACTTTGCCCTCGTTGGACTCGGTGTCAAACTTCATGCCCTCCATCAGGCCTTTGATATACGCTACTTTTTCTTTCAGTTCCATAATCGTTTCCTCCCTTTGTTTGTGATGGAAAAGGCAAGGCGGAAGCCTTGCCTTTCGTATCAGGATGGGTCAGGCGCGCTCCATATACTCACCCGTGCGGGTGTCGATGCGGATAACGTCGCCCTCGTTGATGAACAGGGGCACGCGGATCTCGGCGCCGGTTTCCAGAATGGCGGGTTTCAGCGTGTTGGTTGCGGTGTTGCCCTTGAAGCCCGGCTCGGTCTTGGTGACCTCCAGGGTGACAAAGTTGGGGGCTTCCATGCCGAACACCTTGCCCTTATAGCTGAGTACCTTGCAGACTTCGTTTTCTTTCACGAACTTGAAGGCGTCGCCCAGCGCGGCGGCGTTCAGAGGGACCTGCTCGTAGGTCTCGTTGTTCGTGGTATCGTTCAAGTCGCCGTCCTGGTAAGAATAGGTCATCTCACGGCGCTCGATGAACGCAGTGGGGAATTTGGCGGTGGGGTTGTAGGTCTTCTCCACCACGCTGCCCGTGATGACGTTGCGGATCTTGGTGCGCACGAACGCGGCGCCCTTGCCCGGCTTCACGTGCTGGAACTCGATGACCTGCACTACATTTCCGTCCTCTTCAAACGTGACGCCGTTGCGGAATTCGCCAGCAGATACCATAAATAGAATCCTCCAATTTTGATTATCGTTTCGCCGCATGCCAGGGGCAGACAGCTTCAAAATACACCATTAGTATTTTACAGGAAAAAGCCTGTTTTGGCAAGCATTTTCAATGCTTTTCCCCTATTTTGCCCCAAAATCAGAGAATGATGAGTTCTTTGGGGCTCTTGCCCAGGATCTCGCAGCCGTTTTCGCGCACGATGGTGGTGTCCTCGATGCGCACGCCGAATCTGCCCGCCAGGTAGATGCCCGGCTCGATGGTGATCAGCATGCCCGGCTCCACCACCGTCTCGCAGGCGGGGCTGTAGCGGGGGTTTTCGTGGATCTCGATGCCCACGGAGTGGCCCAGGCCGTGGCCGAAGCAGCCTTCATAGCCCGCGCCGTAGATGATGTCGCGGGCGATCTTATCCACATCGCAGCCGCGCATACCGGCCTTCGCCTGTTCGCAGCAGGCCAGCTGGGCTTTGAGCACCGTTTCGTAGACCTCTTTCTGCGCGGCGCTGACATGGCCCACCGCCACGGTGCGCGTCATGTCCGTGCAGTAGCCGTCCACGTTGGCGCCGTAGTCCATGGTGACGAAGTCGCCGTCCTGGATGACGTTGTCCCCCGGCTCGCCGTGGGGCAGGCTGGTCTTGCTGCCCGCGATGAGGATGGTGGGGAACGCCAGCTTCTGGGCGCCGCTGCGCTTCATGAACAGCTCCATGTCCAGCGCCACGTCGAGTTCCCGCACACCGGGCTTCAGCTTGGGCAGGATATACTCGAAGCAGGCGTCCGTGATCTCCTGGGCGCGGCGCATGGCGGCGATCTCGCTCTCGTCCTTGACGGCGCGCAGCGCGTCCAGCACGCCGGAGAGCTTACCCGTGGTGTCGATCTCCACGCCGGGCAGCGCCTGCTTCACGCTTTGGGCATAGGCCAGCGTGGCCTTGTCCTCCATGTACAGGGAATGCACGCCGTGGTCCGCCAGCAGCGCCCGCACCTGCTCCAGCGCCTGGGTCTCCAGGATCACTTCGGCGTCCCGCACCTCGCGCTGGGCGATCTCGATATAGCGGGAATCAATAATATAATACGTCTTTTGGCCGATGACGAGCACCGTGCCCGCGTCGCCGGAATCGAACCCCAGCAGGTAGAAGCGGTTGGGCTCGGTGGAGACCAAGGCGGCCTCAAAGCCGGGGCCCATGGCCGCGGCCAATTTTTGAGTGCGCTGTTTCATTTGCAAAACTTCTTTCTTTCACAGGAGCTTGCCGCCCCTGCGGTAATAGCGGTCTAAGATCGGGCCTTCCAGCCTGCGCTTGAAGCGCACCGTCCAGGTGGTGTCGGCGTGCATGGGCTGCACCAGCAGCATTTTGATGCCGTAAAGGTTCGCCCCCAGGGCGTCGGTGAAGATCTGGTCGCCCACCAGGGCGGTCTCCCGCTTCTGGACGCCCAGGGCCCTGCGGGCGCGGGCCAGGCCGAAGGGCGACGGCTTGCAGCAAAACGCGCAGTGGGCCAGTCCCACCCGCTGGGCGAAGGGCGCCACGCGGTCTTCAAAATTGTTGGAGGCGATGATGAGGCCCACGCCGGCCGCCTTCATGCGCTGCAGCCAGGCGGCCACCTGGGGCGGCAGCTCCTGGCTGCCGTGGCCCGTCAGCGTGTTGTCCACGTCCAAAATCAGCGCCTTGATACCGTTTTGCGCCAGGTATTCCGGCGTGATGGCCTCCACGCCCCGGAAGATGACGTGCGGGGTAAACAGCGGCATTCCAGCCACTCCTTTCTGATGGAAACAAAAAGCGGGCCACCGTTGTGACCCGCCCAGAGCGCGTACTTGCCGCATGTTCTACAAGCCGCGAGTCCGCAAAAAATTATTTGAATTTCCGTTTGCGGGCAGCTTCAGACTTCTTCTTGCGTCTGACAGAAGGTTTTTCATAAGCCTCGCGCTTACGAACCTCCGCGAGCGTACCGGCACGCGCAGTCGAGCGCTTGAAACGGCGCAGCGCGCTCTCCAGAGACTCGCCATCTTTTACTCGGATTTCCGACATCTTTGTCCCTCCCTTGACCTTTGAGGTAGGAAGCCGGCTCTGTACAACGTACAGGAAACTAGCTTTTCTGATTATACTATGATTTCGTTCTGCTTGTCAAGCGGTCCCGGCGGCAAGTTTGCACAAAAGTTTCCGTTTTTTACCGTGAAAGGACGGGCTTCCGCCTCACTTCGCCGCCAGGTTCACCAGCTTGCCGGGGACGTAGATCTCTTTGACGATGGTCTTGCCGGCCAGCGCCGCCGCCACCGCTGGCACGGCCTTGGCCTGAGAAAGAGCGTCGTCCTTTTCGATATCCGCCGCCACGGTCAGCTTCGCCTTGACCTTGCCGTTCACCTGCACCGCGATCTCCACGGGCTTTTCGGCGCATTTTGCCTCGTCATAAGCGGGCCACTGGGCGTGGGCCGCCTGGCCGCCGAAGTTCTGCTGCTGCCAGATCTCCTCGACAATGTGGGGTGCAAAGGGATCGAGCAGCAGCAGGAAGGTGCGCAGCTCGCCCCGCGTCACGCTCTTTTGATCGCTGAACGCGTTGAGCAGCGTCATCAGCGCGGCAATGGCCGTGTTCATTTTCAGGCCGTCGATGTCCTCGGTCACCTTTTTGATGGTGCGGTGCATCAGGCCCTCCAGCCCGGCGGAGTAGTCCTCCCCGGGCACGACGTTCTCCTGCAGGCCCCAGACGCGGTCCAAAAAGCGCTTGCAGCCCTTGACGGAGGACGGGTTCCAGGGGGCGGCCTTCTCGAAGTCGCCGATAAACATCTCGTACAGGCGCATGGTGTCGGCGCCGTATTCGTTTACCACATCGTCCGGGTTCACCACGTTGCCGCGGCTCTTGGACATCTTCTCGCCGTTTTCG
>CATXYA010000256.1 GCA_958403605.1 uncultured Oscillospiraceae bacterium | reverse complement strand
GGCGGGCAGATACGACGCCAGCGGCTGGGGCCCGGCGCCGAAATCCAGCGTCAGGGCGCCGTCCTCGGCGCTGAGGGTGACGGCATCGGACGCCGCTTCATGTTCCAGCTTGTACTGGGCCAGCGCCCGCGCGGCGTCCTCGGCGCAGGCCAGCACGGCGGACGCGCCTGTCTGCGCAGCGCCGCCCAAAGATGCCGCGGCGGCGCAGGCCTCGGGCGTGACGGTGAGCGTGAAGCCGGGCCGCTCCTTGACGCGGGCGGCCAGCGCCGCAAAGCGGGCTTTCGCCACGGCGGCGCGGGTATCCTCCGTCAGGGGAACGGTGGCGCACACATCGTCCAGCGCAGAGACAAAGGGGCCGCCGAACTTATCGGCCAATTTGGCCGGGCCGTCCTGGGTGAGGAAGATCAAATATTTGCCCTTGGCGGAAAGCGCGCTGACGGCATTTTTTACCAGCGCGCCCCCGGCGTCCAGCAAGCGGCCATTCTGCTCGATATAACGGGCGGGCAGGGCGTGGCTGCCCGTCTGCACCAGGTCGGACAGCACGCTGAGAAAGCCCGCATAGCACTGGCTGTAGTGCTCAAAGAGCACGAGATCGCTGTCCGAGACCAACACGGCGTACAGGTCGGTGAGGAACAGTTTTTCCTCGCTGGCTGTGGGATAGAGCGCCAGATCCAGCGTGGCGGGCGGGGCGGGGCTGAACACCCCGGCGGTGGCCAGCAGGTCCGCGGCGCGGCGCAGGCTCAAATGGCGGCCCGTATTCTCGGGCCCGGTCACGAGGATGGCGGCCTTGGGGCCTTCCGCCCGTTCTCCGGCCACATAGGGACGCTTGAGGGCGATGCACAGGCGCTTGAGATATTCCTCTTGCCCCAGCACCTCTTTGCCCAAAGCGTCCAGCAGGCCGGAAAAGCCCTCGGCGCCCACCCGGCGCACCGGGGCGGCGGGCACGGGGCCGCCCGGCTGGGAGAGCGCCTGCACCTCGGGACTGCTCAGCTCGGCCCCGATGCGCTGGATATCGGCCAGCGCATTTTGGTTCAGGGCTTCGATCTCCCTGCGCTGGGCGGCGATGCGCGCGTCCAAGGTCTTGCTCATGTCCTGCACGTTCTGCTGGATGGCGTCGATGGCGCTTGTATCGCCCTCCAGGGTCAGCGTGGGGACGTCGGCGGCGGGGGCCGCCGGTTTCGCCGCGGGCCGGGCCGCCTGGCGGGCGGACTTTGCCGCAGGCCTGGCGGCGCTTTGCTTGGGGGCGGGTTTGACCGAGCGCAGGCCGCGTGTGCCGAAGGCGCGGTCCAGCAAGTCGTCGATATCGTTTTTCAAGAGGGCTCCTCCTTGGATCGGAAAAATGTTCTGTTCCCAGATAACAGGCAATCATTGACTATATTGTATCACGGGAACGGTGTTTCTGCCAGCAAAACCTTTTTCCGGCGGCACCGGAGGCCCGGCGGCGGGGAACGCGAAAGGCCCTGTGGGCATAGCATGCCCTGAGGAGCGCGCGCCAGTGCGCCAGACCGCTCCCCAGAAAGGAACGAAGTATTATGCCCATCACTTCCGTCAACAAGACCGCCAGCGCCACCACCATCGAGCCGGGAGGTTCTTTGCGGGTCACGCTCACTGTGGACGCCGAGCCGGGGATCGTGGAAAACCCTGTGGACGTGGCTTTGGTGTTGGACCGCTCCGGCAGCATGGCCGGGGAGCCCATGACCCATCTGAAGGAAGGCGCCAAGGAATTCGTGCGCATCCTGGCCCAGACCACCGGCGGTGCCGACAGCCTGCGGGGCGGCAGCCGCATCGGCGTCGTCAGCTTTGCCGCTTCCGCCACCATCGACCAGCCTCTCACCGACGACATCAACGCGCTCAATGCAGCCATTGACGCCCTGGCCGCCCGCGGCAACACCAACCAGGCCGCGGCGTTTGGTCAGGCACAGTCCATGCTGGCCGGTTCCACGGCCCGCAAGGTGGTCGTCATGTTCACCGACGGCGAGCCCACCGTGGGCCCCGACCCGTCCCCCGTGGCCGCCGAGCTGCGCAGCCAGGGCATTGAGATCTGGTGCATCGGCCTGGTGGGCACCGACGGCGTCAACGTCGATTCCCTCAACGATTGGGCGACGCCCCCGCCCTCCGAGCACGTGCGCGTGGCGCCCGACGCCGCAGAGCTGGAAAAATTGTTCCATGACATGGCCGCGGATATCGCCGAGCCGGGCGCAAAGGATATCCTCATCAATGAGCTGGTCTCCGACCAATTCGTCATCACGGACGTGGACGCGCCCAGCATGGGGGACGCGCAACTGATCAACAGCCGTCTGATCCGCTGGCGCATCGCCAAGCTGGCCGCGGAGGCGCCCGAGCGCGCCACCCTGACGTTCACCGTGCAGAACATGGGCAGCGAGCGCGGCATGGTGCCCATCAACGAATCCGTCACGCTGACGGACCAGGCGGGGCAGCAGGTGGAATTCCCCATGCCCAACGTGAACATCCAGGGCGGCGGATGCGGCGGCGGGACTTACTGCCCCGAGGAATGTGCCAAACCCATCGACGTGACCGTGAGCGGCTGCAGCGACAGCGCCGCCGTGGACGCGGGCGATATCTGCGTGGCCGCCACGGGCCGCATGCTGGCTGTCAGCTTCAAGCTGACCAGGGTGTGTCCGCTGCGCGACGTGGCCGTGGGCGTCGTCGTCAGTGAGCTGATTGGCGACTGCACCGAGGTCTCCCGCGGCTTCAAGGCCTTTACCGTGCCCGCTCAGGGCGGCAAGACCTGCGGCGACATCAACGTGCAGTGCGTGCGCTTTGTGCTGCCGGACGACGCGGCAGGCGCGGGCCTGTGCACGCCGCGCCGCTTCCGCGTGCGGGTGCTGGCAAACCCCACCAACTGTAGCTGGAGCACCGTGTGTACCTGTGACGAGACGCCGCGGCATCCCTGCGGCGGGACCGCGCAGCAATGATCCTTGCCTTGCTGTGTGAAAAGATGCGTGATTTTGGCACAAATGCACTTTTTTCAAAAAAGGGCTTTTCGCGCTCCTGTTTTTCGCTATAATGAAAATAAGGACACGATTGTGCAAACGCACAAAGATCTCATCCAGCAAGGAGTGTTGTATCCATGATTTTAAAAAATGGCCTGATTTTCAATGAAAACGCCCAGTTCGTCCCCGCGGACGTGGAACTGGAGGGCGGCAGGATCGTGAACGTCGCCCCCGCCGGCACGCTGTCGGGCGGCGAAGAACTCGACGCCACGGGAAAATATGTCACGCCGGGCTTTGTGGATATCCATATCCACGGCTCCAAGGGGTCCGACTTCTGTGACAACGGCGCCGAGCACATCGAGACCATGAGCCAGTACCTGGGCAGCCAGGGCGTCACCTCGTTCTGCGGCACCACCATGACCTTCAGCGAGGAGATCCTGGCCAGCATCTTCGAGACGGCAAAGCCCTATTTTGACAAAGAGACCGGCGGCGCCGTGCTGCGCGGCATCAACATGGAAGGCCCCTTCATCAATATGGCCAAGAAGGGCGCGCAGTCGGGCAAGTACGTCATGGCGCCGGACATTGCCATGTTCGACCGCCTGGACGAAGTTTGCGGCGGCAAGGTGAAGCTGGTGGACCTGGCGCCCGAGGTGGAAAACGCCATCCCGTTCATTGAGCACGCATCGAAAAAATGCGTGGTCTCCATCGCCCACACCTGCGCCAATTACGACCAGGCGAAAGCGGGCTTTGCGGCGGGCGCGTCCCATGTGACCCATTTGTTCAACGCCATGCCCCCGTTCGCGCACCGCGATCCGGGCGTGGTGGGCGCCGCCGTGGACGACGCGGCCCATGTGGAGATGATCAGCGACGGCATCCACCTGCACCCCTGCGTGGTGCGCAGCGTGTTCCAGCTGTTCGGCGACGACCGCGTGTGCCTCATCAGTGATTCCATGCGCGCGGCGGGCATGCCCAACGGCGTCTACAGCCTGGGCGGCCAGACCGTGTACATGACGGACGGCAAGGCCACGCTGGAGGACGGCACCATCGCGGGCAGCGCTACCT
>CATXYA010000255.1 GCA_958403605.1 uncultured Oscillospiraceae bacterium | reverse complement strand
TGGCTGCGCACCGCCTCGTAGGCCTCCAGCGAAAGGCGCTTGAAGGCCGCGCTGTCCTCCGCGGCGGCGCTGGTGAGCCAGCGCCGTACGTCGGTGTCCACGGTACACCAGTTGGCCAGGGAGTTCAGGTTGATGATGTCCTGCCTGATGAGCCCCGCCACCAGCTGCAGGTTGAACTCCGTGGCCTGCAGCACGATGCGGCGGGCGTAGTTTTGGAAGAAAACGAAGCTGATGGTGCCCAAAAGCACCGTGAGCACCAGCGTGAACAGTACGGTGATCTGCGTGATCTTGAAGCGGATGCTTTTGCCAAACCGGCGCATGGCTTGCCCCTCCTTTCACTTTCTTCTATACTTACTTTTATAAGGTATCCGGCCCCGCTTGTCAATCGAAACCGCCGCTGGGAGGCGCGGCGGACGGGCATTGCGTGAAAAAGTATAGGATGCGCCCGAAATTTTACAGGTTTTTGGCCCGCGCCCTGCCATCCGCACGAAAAAGCACAGGAAGGGAGCGTTTTTTTGTATGTCATTTCCGGCGTGCCGGCGCTAGAATAAAAGCACAGAGAGGGCCTCCCAACCGGGGTCTTGAGAGAGAAAACCAATATTTTAGGAGGAAATGATCATGCGCAAATTTGCCAGTCTAGCCCTTGCGTTCACCATGGCGCTGACACTGCTTGCCGGCTGCGGCGGTTCCGCCAGCTCTTCTACGGCGGCGTCCACGTCCACCGCGGCTTCCACCGCGGGGTCCACCGCTTCCGCCGAGCCCGTCAACCTGAAATGGGCCGTGTGGGACATCGACGCCACCGCCTACTACCAGCCGCTGCTGGACGCCTACAAGGCCAAAAACCCCAACGTCACCATTGAAATGGTGGACCTTGGCTCCAACGATTACCAAACGGTGCTGGCCACCCAGCTTTCCGGTGGCGCTGACGATCTGGACATCATCTCCATCAAAGACATCCCCGGCTACGCAAACCTGGTCAGTCTGGGCATGCTGGAGCCGTTGAACAGCTACACCGAGGCCTCCGGCCTCGACACCGCCAAGCTGGGCGGCACCGTGGAGCAGATCACGGTGGACGGCAGCTATTACGCGCTGCCTTACATCCAAAGCTTTTGGGTCGTGTTCTACAACAAAGACCTGTTCGACGCCGCGGGCGTGGAGTACCCCAGCAACGACATGACGCTGGAGGAGTACGATGCCCTGGCCCGCCAGCTGACCAGCGGCACCGGCGCCGACAAGGTGTACGGCAACCACTATCACACCTGGCGCAGCGCGGTGCAGCTGTTTGGCGTGCTGGACGGCAAAAACACCGTGGTGGACGGCAGCTACGAATTCCTGAAACCCTACTATGAACTGATCCTGGCCGAGCAGGACGACGGCATCTGTATGGATTACGCCACCCTGAAAACCGCCAGCACCCATTATTCCGGCGTGTTCTACAACAACCAGACCGCCATGATGAACATGGGCACCTGGTTCATCGGTACCCAGATCGAAAAGGTGAAGAGCGGCGAGAGCCTGTCCGCCAACTGGGGCATCGTCAAGTATCCCCATCCAGAAGGCGTGGAGGCCGGCACGACGCTGGGCACCATTACCTCCCTGGGCGTGAACAGCAAATCCGCCCACAAGCAGGAAGCCTATGACTTCATCGACTTCGTCTGCGGCGAAGAGGGCGCCAAGCTGGTGGCCGCCACCGGCACCTTCCCGGCGCTGTCCAGCGATGAGGCCCTGGAAGAGATCGCCAGCCTGGACGGCTTCCCTCAGGACGAAAACAGCAAAGAGGCCCTGAAGACCGTCAAGACCTACCTGGAGATGCCGCTGCACGAGAGCTCCGCCGACATCGAGACCGTGCTCAACCAGGCCCATGACAACATCATGACCGAGAACGTCACCATCGACGAGGGCATTGCCGAGATGAACGAGGGCGTGCAGGCCATCCTGAACGGCTGAACCGCAAGCCCCTGAGGCAGTTGCGGGGCGGGCAGAACGCCCGCCCCGTTTTTTGCAGAAATAAAAGAGGAGGACGGTCATGAACCAGACTGCCGCAGCCCCCGCGCCCGCCCAGACGCCGAAAAAGCGTCTGCTGAAAAAAGAGACGCGGGAAACGCTGATCGCCTATAGCTTTATTGCGCCGAACTTCATCGGGTTTGCGGTGTTTACCCTGGTGCCGGTGATCTTCGCCTTTGTCCTGGCGTTTATGAAATGGGACGGCGTTAACCCCATGGAGTTTGCGGGTGTTGGCAACTTCACCCGCATGTTCACCGATAAAAATTTCATCGATGCCTTTTGGCACACGCTGGTGTACGTGGCGTGCAACGTGCCTTTTACCCTGGTGTGTGCGCTGGGACTGGCCATGCTGCTGAACAGCAAGGTGTTCGGCCGCAACTTTTTCCGTACCGTGAGCTTTTTTCCCTACGTGGCCAGCCTGGTGGCGGTGGCGGCGGTCTGGAACTTTCTGTTCAATCCCTCCATGGGCCCGGTAAACCAGATCCTGTCCGCCCTCGGCGTGGAAAACCTGCCCAAGTGGGCCGCGGGCAAAAACACGGCCATGTTTACGGTCATCCTGTTCAGCGTGTGGAAAAACATGGGCTACTACATGGTCATTTTCCTGGCGGGGCTGCAGGGCGTCAACCCGGAGCTGTACGAGGCCTCCAGCCTGGACGGTGCCAATAAGTGGCAGCAGTTCCGCAACGTCACGCTGCCGCAGTTGGCCCCCACCACCTTTTTTGTTACCATTATGGTGGTCATCGCTTCGTTCAAAGTCTATAACGAAGTGTATATGATCACCCAGGGCGGCCCCGGCACCAGCACTCTGGTGCTGGTGTACCAGATCTACAACGAGGCCTTTGTCGGCCCGCCGGAATACGGCTACGCCAGCGCGATCTCCATGGTGCTGTTTGCCATGGTGCTCGTTGTGACGCTGGTGCAGTTCCGTGGCGAGAAAAAATATGGGCAATAAGGAGGGGACGACAATGGCAGGTGCAAAAAGAAGATCGATTGTGGGCCGGGCGGCCCTCTATCTGGTGCTCCTTCTGGTGGCCTTCACCATGCTGGTGCCTTTTGCCTGGATGCTGTCGGCCTCGCTGAAGCTCAACAAGGACGTGTTCACGTTTCCCATGACGTGGATCCCGGCGCAGCCCCAATGGCAAAATTACGCCACCATCTGGACAAAG
Organism: uncultured Oscillospiraceae bacterium; assembly: GCA_958403605.1. Lineage (GTDB taxonomy): Bacteria > Bacillota > Clostridia > Oscillospirales > Ruminococcaceae > Ruthenibacterium. The sequence goes on along the minus strand of CATXYA010000255.1, from coordinate 862 downwards.
ATCCCTCTGGGCACGTTCACCTTCAACACCTTCAAGCTGACGGTCATCGTCACGCTGCTGCAGGTGTTTACCTCCAGCTTTGCGGCCTACGCCTTCGCCAAGCTGCACTTCAAGGGGCGCGACGCGCTGTTTTTGGGCTATATCGCCACCATCGCCGTGCCCTGGCAGGCCTACATGGTACCTCAGTTCATGATGATGCGCTCGTTCCACCTCAACAACACGCATCTGGCCATCATCTTCCTGCAGGCGTTCAGCGCCTTCGGCGTGTTTTTGATGCGCCAGTTCTATGAGGGCATCCCCGACGAATTGTGCGAGGCCGCCCGCATCGATGGCCTGTCGGAATACGGCATCTGGTGGCGCATCATGCTGCCGCTGTCAAAGCCCGCCATCTCCACGCTGGTCATTTTCACCTTTGTAAACACGTGGAACGACTTTTTGGGCCCGCTGATCTACCTCACCGACACCAAGCTGAAAACCATCCAGCTGGGCCTGCGCATGTTCATCACACAGTATTCCAGCGATTACAACCTCATCATGGCCGCCAGCGTGGTCAGCCTCATCCCGGTGCTCATCGTATTTCTGTCACTGCAAAAATACTTTGTCCAGGGTGTTGCCACGGCGGGCCTGAAGGGCTAAAATGGCTCTTAAAGGGGGCGGGGCGTTGCCCCGCCCTCATTTTGCTGAAAGAGAGAGGAGCCGCTCCCTATGGAACTGTTATTTGACCGCTGGCCCGGCGGAAAACGCCGCTGCCTGACGGTGAGCTATGACGACGGCAAGGCAGAGGACCGCCGCCTGGTGAAAATTCTAGACGGCGCGGGGGTGCGCGGCACCTTTCACCTGAACACCGCCTTTTTGGACGGCG
>CATXYA010000254.1 GCA_958403605.1 uncultured Oscillospiraceae bacterium | reverse complement strand
GCGAGATCATGAAGCTGTACGCCGACATGGCGCGGGAGGCACTTCGCCATGGTGAGGGGGCGTTTGCGCTGGAGGCGCGAAAGCGGGAGCGGATCTTCCTCTGCCCGTCCTTTCCTGCCGCCCGGGATGAAGACGAGGAGGAGATCCTCGCCTATGAGTACGCGGGAAGTCATGGCGTCAATCTGGGGTATCCCATGGGGGTGATGGTGCCCCGGGAAGCGCTGCTAGCGGGCGCGGAGGCCTCCGCTTACCGGTACTATCTCAAGACTACCCGCCAGGGAAACGCCTGGAAATCGGGCGGATTGTATGCCGTCATCTATGGAAAAAGCGAATCCCAGGACACCCGGGACGTCTATTTGGAACTGCTGGACTTCATCCGGGCCAAGGGCTTGGAGGTGGCGGGAAACGCCTATGGGGAGTACCTGCTGGACGATCTGGCGGTCCAGGATTCCGCGCAGTATTATGGGCGTATCGAGATTTTGGTGAAGGCCATTGGTAAATGAGAAAAGAGCGCACACTGCCTTATGGGCGCAGCGTGGCTCTTCCTATCCTCTTAGACAAAGATTGTAAATACAAAATTGGAAATCTCAGTGGTATACTCAAGATGTTCTTTTAGGTATGAGTTTTTTAGGTAGGAGTATCGCGGAAACGGATGTGCCGTTCCGCACTGTCTGTGTACAACTATGCCCTGAGGAACCACAAAACCGCGGATGTTCCCACGGGAAGTAGCGGCTGTTTTGCCAAAAACGCTATTGGCGTCCATCCGCCGTTATCGCTTAACAGACTCTTACCCGCAAGGCAATGTGATCAAAAGTGCAGATAGCGAAATCCTTTTCGCTGTATTACAATCAGTTTATACTTTAGGTGAAAGCAATTTAAGGTGGTAGTTTTGTTTGCGGTTGGCAAACACGAAACGGCATAGCCGTGTCTAATCAGAAGCTGAATGAACAATACAAAGGCATGTCCTGAACCCTCTCCGGCTGTAAGGAATGTTTAAGGCTGGAGCAGCGTGCGTAACAGGAGCGCCGTAAAATTCAAGTATGAGAAACCCGCAGAAATTGGCCGTTTTTAATACGGCGGATTTCTGCTTTTTTACTGATAGAGTAAAGTCTTTTTATTCTGCCCCAGTGAAAAGCGGCGAGCCCCCGCCAAAGGCTTGTCGCGGGCCAATGCCACAAGCGAATTACTTTAAAAACTTAGCCGGTGCTGTTCCGAAAGAGCGGCGGACACACCGATGGCTTCCCGCTCAAGGCTGCAAGGCATGCGGCCGCCCGCTTCACAGCCCGGCCCGCTGTGAACACGGGATTTTTGAAAAGGCTAAAATACGCTTGTGGCATTCCGCACCCGCCTTTTGCGGGTTGGCGTTGGCCGGGGAACCTATGGTTCCCGCCCTTTACAAAGGGCGTTCCGGCTTTCTTACTCAACACGCTTTCAAAAAGAGACAGACCTTCTTTCAACGGCTTTGATCCTGATGATTCCTCGTGTTTTCGCCCGCTTGGAGGGAGAAATCGCCCGGAAACGGAGCCGTTTGCCAGTGGGCGAGGTATGCCGCAAGCAGGAATAGAGAAAGGATTTGCCATGAAACAGCAAAACCGATATCAAAATCTGCTTGTCCAGTTCGACAGGATCTTTCTTCACACCCGGCAAGGCAGCTTTAAAACCAAAGCGCGCTATGCCGAAGCTTTTCGCCGGTTTTTGGCATTTCTGGCCGAGAATTACCGGCTGGAGCGTATCGCCAACATCGCGCCCAAGCATCTGTATGCCTACGTGGATTCCTTGACGGAAAAAGGCCGCAGCCCCGCCTATCTCAAAACGGAGCTTTCAGCCATCCGCTTTTTCCATGACCAGATCCCCAACGCCCGGTTCCGTTTGCCGGACAACAGCCAGTTCGACTTGGCCCGGCGGCGGTTCGGCGGCGTAGACCGCACCTGGTCCAGCCGGGAATTCAATTTGTTCTTAGCCCGCGCCCTCAGCACGGGGCACGAGGACTATGCGGCCGTTTTCTGCCTGGCGCGCTACGCCGGCCTGCGCATCCACGAGTGTTTCCGCCTGGATATGGCTGTGGCTGGCCACGCACTGAAAACCGGCATGCTGACGGTAAAAGGCAAAGGCGGCCTTGTGCGTGAAGTTGCGGTGAATAAGAGCATTCGCGTCGAACTGGAAAAGTTCTACATCCGTACACCGCGCGGTCAAAAGCTGTTCGTTGCGCCGGAGGACGCAACGCATCTCGCTATCCACCGGCTGGAAAATTTCATCTGTTATCACAAGGCGGCGATCCAGGATGAAGGCTCGGCGCGGCCGCTGACATTCCACGGCCTGCGCCATACCTACGCGGCGGAGCAATACGAAAAATTTCTCGGCATGGGACTCTCCGAATACGACGCCCGCAAACGCGTGGCAAAGCTGCTGGGCCATGGGCGCGACGACGTGACCCGTATCTATACCGCCTCGGTGGAGAGAGGAGGCGGCGCGGATGTTTAACGAATACAAAGATGTGCTCACCGTCAAAGAGGTCTGCGCGGCGCTTGGCATCGGCAGAAATACTGTTTATCGCCTTTTGCACTCCGGAGAGCTGAAAAGCATCCGCATCGGAAATAAATACAAAGTTCCGAAAAAATTTTTGATCGAATACATCTTGCGCAGATAAGTGGAACGGCCCATCTTATGCTATACTGGTGACAGGTAAGATGGGCTGAATCCAAAACTGTCGCAGGAAAGGAGTAACATGACAGGAAGCCTGCAAATCAAAAACGGCACATACTACGCCGTTCTCTATATCCCCGATCAGAATGGAAAAAAACATCAAAAATGGATCAGTACCAAACTGAAGGTGGCCGGCAGCAATAAGCGAGAGGCCCAGCGGATGGTGCGCAACCTCATCGTGGAATACGAACACAAAAAAATCGTCTACACGCCCAAGGTGCTGTTTGTGGATTGGATCGACCAATGGCTGGAACAGAAAAAGCACGAGATAGATCAGGTCACTTACGAGGGTTATCTCATTTTTGTGCGCCAGCATGTGCGGCCCTATTTTGAGCCCAAGAAACTGGCGCTCATCGATGTGACCGCCCAGCATATTCAAAGCTACTACAACGATAAGCTGGAACACGGACGGCTCGACGGCAAGGGCGGCCTTTCGGCCAAGAGCATCAAAAAGCACAATGTGGTGCTGCGCGGGGCGCTGGAGGACGCGGTGAAAAAGGGACTGATCCCCTATAATCCCGCCGACCGTGCCACGCTGCCCAAGCTTCAGCGTTTCACAGGCAAGTTTTACACCGTGGAACAGGCGCAGGAGCTCCTGCGAAAGGCGCAGGGGCACGTGCTGTATCCGGTCGTTCTGCTCACCGTGTTTTACGGTCTGCGCCGCAGCGAGGTGGCGGGGCTCAAATGGGATGCCGTCAATTTTACGGAGGATACGCTCATCATCCGCAACACCATCGTCAAAGTGACGCATACCATCGAGAAAGAGCGCACCAAAAATAAAAAGAGCTATCGCACCCTGCCGCTGATCCCCGAGGTAAAAGAATATCTTCTGCAATTAAAAAAGCAGCAGGCGGAAAACCGCCGGCTGCTGGGCACGGAGTATGAGGACAACGGGCACGTGTGCGTGTGGCCGGACGGCCGCATCCTCCACCCGGACTACATCACAGGCAGCTTCAGCGAATTGCTGAAGAAGCTGGGAATGCCGAAGATCCGCTTTCACGATCTGCGCCACACCACGGCCAGCATCCTCATCGCCAAAGGGTTTTCACTGAAGGAGATCCAGGAGTGGCTGGGGCACGAGGACATCTCCACCACGGCAGATATTTACGGTCATCTTGACTACCGGCAGAAGCTGAACATCGCGGATCACATGGGCGAGTTCTTAAACCTCTCGGAGCACGAAACGGACAAGGGATAAAAACTCGTTAGAAAAGCCGTTAGAAACCGCGTTTTTCGGGCACAAAAAAAGGAACCACAAGAGCCTTAAACCCTTGTGGTTCCTTGGTCCGAGTGGCGAGAGTCGAACTCACGGCCTCTTGAACCCCATTCAAGCGC
>CATXYA010000253.1 GCA_958403605.1 uncultured Oscillospiraceae bacterium | reverse complement strand
ACAATATAAAAGGATTACCGAAAAAAGAAGGAGCCAAACCGGTCTTATGCTGTTTTCCCGTCCTACTATTGAATACGTTATCGTCGGCCTGGGCAACCCCGGCCGCAAATACGAGGGCACGCGCCACAACACGGGCTTTGAGGCCCTGGACGCCCTGGCCGCGCGCTGGAACATCACGGTCAACAAATCGAAGTTCGACGCGCTGTGCGGCGCGGGCCAGGCCGCGGGGCACAAGGTGCTGCTGCTCAAGCCCCAGACGTTCATGAACCTTTCGGGCCAGGCGGTGCGCAAGGCGTGCGATTTTTACAAGGTGCCGCCGCAGAACGTCATCGTGCTCTTCGACGACATCTCGCTGCCGCCGGGCAAGCTGCGCATCCGGCCCACGGGCTCCGCGGGCGGGCACAACGGCATCAAAAGTATCATCGAGCACATCGGGCAGGATTTTCCGCGGGTGAAGATCGGCGTGGGGGAGAAACCCAACCCGGCGTACGACCTGGCCGACTGGGTGCTCTCGCGCTTCACCGCCGCGGAGCGGGACGCCGTGCGCGGCCGCCACGAAGATGTGGCCGGGGCCGTGGAAATGATCATGAAAGGACAGCTTTCGGCTGCACAGAGCAAGTATAATGGATAAAGAGAAGGCAAAGCAGAATTCCCTGCGCGCCGCCGTTGTCTGCGGCGCCGCGTGTTTGGCCCTGGCAGCGGCGGCCTTTTTGTGGGTGGACGGCATGGGCGTGCTGGCCCCCCTGGCCGCGGGCGCGGGCACGGCGGCGCTGTGGGCGCTGCTGGTGCGTTTTGCGCTGTGCCGGGACGAAAAATATTTGGAGGCGGGCTTCCGCGTGCCGGTGCGCCATAGTGTGTGCCTGCCGGTGTGGCTGGCCCTCACCCTGGCGCTGCTGGCGGGCGTGATGGCCCGCAACCCCGTGGACAGCGAGGCGCTGAGCTTTTGGCTGTTCAGCCTGTTTGCGCTGGGGGCCATGGCGGCGGTGCCCGTAGCGGCGCTGGCGCTGGGCGTGCTGGGGCTCATCCAGGGGGTGCAGCACCTCAAGCAGACGCCCGAGAGCCAGGGCCGCCTGTGCCGGGAGCTGCCGGTGGTGCTGCCTGCGTTTTTGCTGGCGGTCCTCATCGCCTGCGGCCTGGTCGCCATCGTCTATCTGCGGGGATAAAGGCCGCCGTCTGCCGCTTTCGTTTTTTGCGGGCGCTTTTCAGGAAGGCGCTTTGAGGGGGAGGGAAGCCCATGCTGACGGGCTCGCTGAAAAAAACTGCTGAATATCAAAAACTGCTGGCCGGCATCGCGGGCAAGGGCTCCGCGGCGCTGGCCTTGTTCGGCCTGCCGCCCACGGCCCGGGCCCAGGTGCTGGCCGCGCTGTGCGAGGACACGCGCCGCCCGGCGCTGGTGGTGTGCGCGGGCGAGGCCGACGCCACCCGCTTTGCGGAGGACTGCGCCGTCTTGGGCCGCGCCAGCGAGGTGTACCCCGCGCGGGACTTTGTGCTGCGCCCCGTGGAGGGGCTGAACCACGAGTACGAGTACCGCCGCCTGTCGGTGCTGGGCAACGTGGTGGGCGGGCGCACGCAGATCGTGTGCGCGGGGCTGGAAGCCCTGTTGCAGTACACCATGCCGCAGGCAGAATTCTGCGGCAACACGCTCACCATCAAGCCCGGCATGCGCCTTTCCATGGACATCCTGGTAGGCCGCCTGTTCGGCGCGGGCTACCACCGGCGTTTCCAGGTGGAGGGGCCGGGCCAGTTCTCCGTGCGCGGCGGCATCGTGGATATTTACGCGCCGGACATGAAAAAGCCCTGCCGCCTCGAGTTTTGGGGCGACGAGGTGGACACCGTCCACACCTTCGATCTGGAGACCCAGCGCCGCGAGGACGCGGTGAAAAAGATCTACCTCTCGCCCGCGCGGGAGGTGTTGTTCGGCGACACCGCCGACGCGGTGGCCCGGCTGCGCCAGGCCATCGGCAAGGCAAAGCCCGCCCAGCGCACGGCGCTGGAGCGCGTGGCGGAAAACGACCTCAAGCTGCTGGACGCGGGCACCATGCCCTCGGCCATGGACAAATACCTGGCCCTGCGGTATGAAAAGCCCGCCCTGCTGTGGGATTATCTGGACGCGCCGCTGGTGTTTTTCAACGAGCCCAGCGCCGTGCGCGAGGCCGGGCGCGCGTTGGCCTTCCGCACCGGGGAAGAGCTGAAGGGCCTTTTGGAGAGCGGCGTGCTGTGCGCGGGCCTGGACAAGTTTTACGCCGAGCCCGCCGCCCTGTGGAGCGCCGCGGGCGCGGCGTCCAGCATTTGGTGCGAGAACTTTGCCCGCACCCTGCCGGACGTAAAGCTGGCGGACACCGTCAACATGCCCGCCCACGCCCTGCCGCCCTGGAGCGGCGAGGTGGGCGCCCTGGCGGAGGACCTGGCGCCCCTGATGGCGCAGAAATACGCCGTGGCCGTGCTGGCGGGCACCCGCCGCGCCGCCGAGGCCGTGGCGCGGGACCTGGTGAAAGCCGGCTTCTCCGCCGCCGCGTACCCCAAGCCTCCGGACGACCTCAAGCCCGGCGCCGTGGCCGTGGTGGAGGGCCATTTGAACGCGGGGGCCGATTATCCCTTCGCCCGTTTGGCCGTGTTCACCTCCCGGCGGCGGGGCACGTCGGAAAAAAAGAAGCCCAAGGCCAAAAACAAGGGCCTTGCCAGCCTGGCGGACATTGCGCCGGGCGATTATGTGGTGCACCAAAGCCACGGCATCGGCGTCTATGCGGGCATCCAGCGGCTGGACCTGCAGGGCGTGGTGAAGGATTATTTAAAGATCAACTACGACAAGGGCGACACCTTGTACGTGCCCGTCACACAGCTGGACGTGCTCAGCCGCTACACCGCGCCCGGCGACAGCGAAAAGGTGAAGCTGTCCAAGCTGGGCGGCGACAGCTGGAACAAGACCAAGACCCGCGTGCGCGCCGCGGCCAAGGAGATGGCGAAGGAACTCATCGAGCTGTACGCCCGCCGCCAGCAGGCGTCCGGCTTCGCCTTCCCCAACGACAACGACTGGCAGCGCGATTTTGAGACGCGTTTTGAGTACGACGAGACCGAGGACCAGCTCACCAGCACCGCCGAGATCAAGCGCGACATGGAGCGCCCCCACCCCATGGACCGGCTGCTGTGCGGCGACGTGGGCGTGGGCAAAACGGAGGTGGCCCTGCGCGCGGCCTTCAAATGTATCATGGGCGGCAAGCAGTGCGCCATCCTGGTGCCCACCACCAGCCTGCCGTGGCAGCATTACCAGACGGCCCTGGCCCGCATGGAGGCCTTCCCGGTGAAGATCGGTCTGCTGTCCCGCTTCGCCACGGCGGCCAAGCGCAAGGCCACGCTGCAGGGCCTGAAAGACGGCACCGTGGACCTGGTGGTGGGCACCCACAGCCTGCTGCAGGACAGCGTGCGCTTCCACGACCTGGGCCTCGTCATCATCGACGAGGAGCAGCGCTTCGGCGTCAAGCACAAGGAAAAGCTGAAGCAGGCTTTCATCGGCGTGGATCTGCTGACGCTGTCGGCCACGCCCATCCCCCGCACCCTCAGCATGGCCATGAGCGGCCTGCGCGATATGTCCACCATCGAGGAGCCGCCCTTTGAGCGCCGCCCGGTGGAGACCTACGTGCTGGAACACGACGAGGGCATCATCGCCGAGGCCCTGCGGCGGGAGATGGACCGCGGCGGCCAGGCCTATTACCTGCACAACCGCGTGGACACCATCGAGCAGTGCGCCAACCGCCTGGCCCAGCGCCTGCCGGGGGCGCGCATCGCCACGGCCCACGGCAAAATGGACGAGGCCACGCTGTCCGCCGTGTGGCAGAAGCTGCTGGACGGCGAGATCGACATTTTGGTGTGCACCACCATCATTGAGACAGGCGTGGACGTGCGCAACTGCAACACCCTTGTCATCGAGGACGCGGACCACATGGGCCTGGCCCAGCTGTACCAGCTGCGCGGGCGCGTGGGCCGCTCGGGCCGCAAGGCCTACGCCTACTTCACCTTCCGGCGGGACAAGGTGCTCACGGATATCGCGGC
>CATXYA010000252.1 GCA_958403605.1 uncultured Oscillospiraceae bacterium | reverse complement strand
GGTGTACCAGGTGCGGCCCTTTTCCAGGCTGCGGATGCCCGCGTCCCGGATGGCCCAGGGCGTTTTAAAATCCGGCTCGCCCACGCCCAGGGAGATGCAGTCCTTCATCTCCGCCGCAATGTCGAAGAATTTCCGGATGCCGGAGGGGCGCATCTGGGCGGCGGCGCCGGAGATCAATTTTTCGTACTCCATCACTGGTTCTCCCGTTCGTCCACGGCGGGGCCGTCGTACCGCACGCCGTCCTTTTTATAGGTGTGCAGCACGAAATGGGTGGTGGTGGAGACGACGCCGTCCAGCGGGGACAGGCGCTTGGCCACAAACAGCGCGATCTCCTGGAAGCTTTTGCCGCTCATCACCAGCGACAAATCATAGCCGCCGCTCATCAGCATCACGCTGTCAACCTCTTCAAAGTTCGCCACGTTGGCGGCGATCTCGTCGAAGCCGCAGTCCTTCTGCGGGGTGACGCGCAGCTCAATAATGGCCTGGACGCGGGAGACCCCCGCCTTTTCCCAGTCCACCAGCGCGTGGTAGCCGTGGATGATGCCCGCGGCCTTGTACTCGTCCAGGCGCTGGGCCACGCCCGCGGGCGTGTCGCCCGTCATGGCGGCCAGGTCCTCCAGGCTCATGCGGGCATTTTCCTCTAAAATTTTCAGCAGTCGTTCCATACGGTGCCCCTCCCTTTCTCGTGAGCAGGTTTCCAATCATACTTGGAAATATTATAGCGAATCGCGCCCCGAAAGTAAACGCTTTTGCACAAGCGGGGGCTGGAGTCTGTTTTAAAACTGTTAAAACAGACTCTAGGCACGGCGGCGCGGTTCTGCTATACTGAAAGGGCAAAACCAACAAGAGGAGTGGAAACAACAATGGAAGCTGTCATCACTGTCATCGGCCGCGACGCCGTGGGCATCCTGGCCCGCGTGTGCACGGCCTGCGCCGAGGCCGGCGTGAACGTGGAAGAGGTCACCCAGCGCATCCTGCGCGGCACCTTCGCCATGATCATGCTGGTGGATATGAGCGGGGCCAGCATGGAATTCACCGTCTTCTCGCAAAAGCTGGAGGACGTGGGCAAAGAGCTGGGCGTGGACGTGCGCTGTACCCGGCAGGAACTTTACGAAGCCATGCATCACATCTGAGGGAGTGTCGAATTTGCTGAATACGAACGATATCTTAGAGACCATCCAAATGATCGCCGACGAAAACCTGGACGTGCGCACGGTGACCATGGGCATCTCCCTGCTGGACTGTGTGGACCCGGACGGCAAAAAGGCCTGTGAGAAGATCTACCGCAAGATCACCCACAAGGCCAAGGATCTGGTGAAGACCGCCGAGGAGATCAGCGCCACCTACGGCATGCCCATCGTCAACAAGCGCATCAGCGTGACGCCCATTGCGCTGCTGCTGGGCGCGGCGCCGGACGCGGACCCCGTGTGGTACGCCAAAACACTGGACGCCGCGGCCAAGGCCGTGGGCGTCAACTTCCTGGGCGGCTATTCCGCCCTGGTGCACAAGGGCTTTTCCGCCGGGGACGAGCGGCTCATCCGCAGCATCCCCCGGGCGCTGGCAGAGACGGACGTGGTGTGCTCGTCCATCAACATCGGCTCCACCAAGAGCGGCATCAACATGGACGCCGTCAAAATGATGGGTCCCATCATCAAAGAGGCCGCGGCCCTGACGAAGGACAACATGTGCATGGGCGCCGCCAAGCTGGTGGTGTTCTGCAACGCGCCGGAGGACAACCCCTTCATGGCGGGGGCCTTCCACGGCCCCGGCGAGCCGGACTGCGAGATCCACGTGGGCGTCTCGGGCCCCGGCGCCGTGCGCGCCGCCCTGGCGCAGATGCCCAAGGACGCCTCGCTGGACGCGGTGGCCGAGACCATCAAGCGCACCGCCTTCAAGATCACCCGCATGGGCCAGCTGGTGGCGAACCTGGTCAGCGACCGGCTGGGCGTGCCCGCGGGCATCATCGATCTGTCCCTGGCGCCCACCCCGGCCATCGGCGATTCTGTGGCCAACATCCTGGAGGAGATCGGCCTGGAGAGCTGCGGCTGCTGTGGCACCACCGCCACGCTGGCTATGCTCAACGACGCCGTGAAAAAAGGCGGCGTCATGGCCTCCAACCACGTGGGCGGCCTGTCCGGCGCGTTCATCCCCGTGTCGGAGGACGACGGTATGATCAAGGCCGTGGAGCGCGGCAGCCTGTGCATCGAGAAATTAGAGGCCATGACGGCGGTGTGCAGCGTGGGCATCGACATGGTGGTGATCCCGGGCGAGACCAGCCCCGCGGTCATCTCCGCCCTCATCGCCGACGAGGCGGCCATCGGCATGGTGAACAGCAAGACCACCGCCGTGCGCGTCATCCCCGCCGTGGGCAAAAAGCCCGGCGACGTGCTGGATTTCGGCGGCCTGCTGGGCTATGCGCCCATCCTGAAGGTCAGCGAATTTGCACCCGACGTGTTCGTCAACCGCGGCGGCCGCATCCCGGCCCCGCTGCAGGCACTGAAAAACTGAAAAATTCAGAAAAAGGCTCGTTGAAAAATAGCCTCATAGAAAAACAATGCGTAAAAAACCGCCTCTGCCGGCCATACAGGCCATACAGAGGCGGTTTTATTGCTTTGGGTCTCACGGATCAATGCAAATTTATTCTGCAGTCATTTTCTTCGAGAGAAATTCTTTATGCGGTTGTATTATTTTTTATGTCATCAATAATTTGCTGGATATGCGAAATAACTTCAGGAGAAAGCCCGCTTACCTCGAGAAATTGTCTATCATCCAAACAAAGTAAATAATCGGCGGACACTGAAAAAAACTGAGAAATTCGAACCAACATATCTACCGAGGGCTGGATATTATTATTTTCCCAATTTGACACACTTTGCTTTGTAACACCAAGAGATCTTGCCATTTGTACTTGGCTGATGTTTTGTGCTGTACGTAGTTCTCTAATTTTTGTACTAAGCATGATGGCCTCCATCAAACTCAAGTTGGAATATTACAATACAAGTGTATTATTTTACTTGACATTTCAAAAATACTATAGTATTGTAAAATTAGACAAGCGCCTCTGCACAATCGATTACAAATTATGAGGAGGAAGCAAGGTATGGTCGATGTGGCGAAATATGCAAATAGGGGATTACTTACAGTACCAGACTGTGAAGCAGGTGATTTGGAAAAGGTGAAAAATACTTTTATGGAAATGTGTAAGACGGTTTGTGAGGAGAACGGTCTTAATGCAGAAGTGGTGCCGGAAACTTTTAAAACTACAAACATGGCTAGAAAGTTGGGCGGACCCATTGGCTTTGTTGCTAAACTGGCCCAAAATGCGAAACAAGGGTTTACAATTAGGAGTAAAGAAGCAGAATATAAAATTCACTTTGTGGCAGATCAATATCAAGATGAGGTTTCATTTGAACTGTTTTTTTTTACAGGGTTTTCATTATATGAAAAATATAATCCACGAAAATACCAATACTGTGCAAGCAGATTTGAGGCGGCACAGGAATGTGTGAAAGAAGCATGGGAAAGACTTGGAGGAACAATAGAATAAAAGACGGCTGACATGAAGTATTATAAGGAGGAAGTTATTATGCCGGACAATTATTGTAAATGTAAGAAATGCAAGTATACAGATCCCACGGAGAGAAATGGGTATAAATGGTATTGCGAATATTATGAAACCTATGAAGACCCAGATGAAGTACGGAAATGCAATGCATTTAAAGAGAGATGACATCAAAGTGGAACTCTGCAAAATAAATTTACAAGGGTAAGGAAAACAAAAGAAAATAGAAGAGCCGATAGCAAAAACCGCCTCTGCATAGCCTTTATGGCCGGACAGGGGCGGTTTTTTGCGCATCTGTTTTAATAGAGAAAAATAGCATTTTGGACGATTTCGGAATAGTCAGCCGTTGGCCTGCAGCACCAGCAGCAGGTCCTCCTCCGCCGGTTTGACGGGCGGGAACCAGACGCCGTCCACCGGACGGGCGTCTGCGTCGATGAGCGTGTACTCCCCGGTGGCGGGCCAGAACCAGCGGGCTGTGTAGCTGGG
>CATXYA010000251.1 GCA_958403605.1 uncultured Oscillospiraceae bacterium | reverse complement strand
AGACGCTCCGCCTGGGCCATGTTTTCGATGATGGGCACGCCGAAGGGGCAGCGGTCCTCGCAGCTGCCGCAGGCGATGCATTCCGCGCCTGTGTGGGCCAGGGACGCGTAATGGGAACGGATGGAGGGCGGGACATGGGCTTCGTCCAGGCGGGCGATGTCCAGATACTTATTGACGGCGGCGATGTCGATGCCCGCGGGGCAGGGCTGGCAGTGGCTGCAGTAGACGCAGTTGCCCTGGAAGCTGCTGCGCAGCGTGCCCAGCACCGCCGAATAATCGCGCTCTTCGTCGGTGGCATCCAGATAGGCCACGGCCTGGCGCACTTCCTCCGGCGTTTGGCAGCCCAGCATCACGCTGGCAACCGCCGGGCGCGTGAGGGCGTAGTGGATGCACTGCACCGGCGTCAAGGGCTTTTCAAAGGGCGTGTGCTGCGGCGAGATCAGCTTGCCCGCGCCCAGCGTTTTCATCACGGTGATGCCCACGCCGCGCTGCTCGCACAGGCGGTACAGCTCGGCACGGCGCGCGTCGAAGCCGACAAAGGCGCCCGCGTTCAAATGGTCCAGCTCCCCCAGCACATTGGTGTCGGCGGGGCACAGGTCGAAGGCCGGGTTGATGCTGAACAGCATCATCTCCGGCACGCCTGTCTCCACCACGCGCCGCGCCGTGATGGGGTCGTGGGAGCTGAAGCCGATGTGGCGGATATCGCCCTGGGCCTTCAGCCGCTGCACATAGCTGACGAATCCCGTCTCAAAGACGTTTTTGTAATCCTCCTCGGAGTCGATGAAGAACATCATGCCGAAATCGATATACCCGAAGATGCGCAGCAGATCTTCAAAGTAGCGCTGCACCGTGGGCAGGTCGCGGCTGATATCGTACTGCTGGCGCAGATCGGTGGAGCCGATGTGCCCCTGAATGAGCACGTCCCGGCGCTTTTCACCCAGGGCACGGGCAATATTTTCGCGCACCTCCCGCCCGGGCATGAACACGTCGAATAAATTGACGCCGTAAGACAGCGCCGTCTGCACCGTGTCGCGCACCTGCTCATAGGGCTTGCCATCCAGATGCTCGCATCCCATGCCGATGATGCTGCCCCGGCAGCCTGTTTTGCCAACCTCGCGGTATTCCATGATCGTCTCTCCTTTTTTCGCCGCAGAGCTGCGGCGGCTTTATATTTTGAGCATGCGGTAGCCGACGCCGATATGAGTCTGGATATATTGCGGCTCTGCCGGGTCGGTCTCGATCTTTTTGCGCAGCGTTGCCATAAATACCCGCAGCGAGGCGACGTCATTGTCCCAGGCGCTGCCCCAGATCTCTTTGGTGATATAAGTGTGGGTGAGTACCTTGCCCACATTTTTTGCCAGCAGGCACAGCAGCTTGTACTCAATGGGCGTTAGGTGCAGCTCCCGGTTTTCCAAAAAGACGCAGCCCGCCGCATAGTCGATCTTCAGTGCGCCGTTGGTAAAGACGGCACGCTGCGGCTGGCCGGCTGGGGCAGCATCGTTCAGCCGCCGGAAGGTGACGCGCAGACGCGCCAGTAATTCTTCCACAGAAAAGGGCTTCGTCAGATAATCGTCCGCCCCTGCGTCCAACGCCTCGATCTTGTCCGTGTCCTCGCTGCGGGCACTGATGACGATGATGGGCGCTCTGGACCAGGTGCGTACCTTGCGGATGACTTCGATGCCATCCAAATCGGGCAGGCCGAGATCCAGCAGGATGACCTCCGGATTATGAGAGGCGGCCTCCACAATAGCGGCTTCCCCGCTGGCCGCGGTTTGAAAGCGGTAATCGTGGGTCTCCAGTGTGGTGGCGATGAGGTTGCGGACGGCGGGATCGTCCTCCACCACCAAAATCAGCGGTTTATTCATGCAGTGTGACCTCCTCGATGGGCAGCGTAAAAGTGAAAACGGCGCCGTGGGGCGTGTTGTCCGAAACCGTGATCGAACCGCCGTGGGCGTTGACGATGGACTTGCATAGCGCGAGGCCCAGCCCCAGGCTGCGGCGGCTGTCCGCAATTTTGGTGCCCGCAGTATAGAACATTTCAAAAATGTGCGCCTTGGCCTCGTCCGGGATGCCGCCGCCGTTGTCCGAGACGGTGACGGTGGCATCGGCCCCCTCGACCTTTGTCTCGATGACGACCTGGGAGCCGGAGGGCGTATATTTGATGGCGTTGTCCACCAGGTTGATGATCACCTGCATGATGAGGCGGGCGTCTATTTTTACAAGTACGAAAGCGTCGGCGGAGCGCACCTGGATCTGGTGCTCGCTGCTGCGGCGGTCTATGTGGCGCAGCGCTTCCGCAATCACCTCATCCAGCAACTCGGCGGTGCGGTGCAACTGATTGGTGCCGTCCTCAATGCGAGTGACGGAGAGCAGGTTTTCCACTAAATTGATGAGCCACAGAGAATCGTCATAGATGTCCTCATATAGCTTGCGCCGGGTCTGGCGGGCCATATTCTCCTCGCTGGCCAGCAAGATCCCCGCATTGCCGGAGATGGAGGTAAGGGGCGTGCGCAGGTCGTGAGAGATGGCACGCAGGAGATTGGCGCGCAGCTGCTCGTTTTTTGCCAGCAGTGAAGCGGCCTCACGCTCTTTCGCCGTCTTATCGTTTTTCAGCGCCAGGGCGCATTCGCCCAGGATGGCGAGCAGGATGCTCTCTTCAAAGGCGTCCAGGGGCGCGCCGTCCAGCCCGATGCCGACCACGCCGAACACGTCGCCGCCAACCCGCACCGAGAGATAAAGATAGCGGGAATTGCCAAAGGTGGCGGTGGTGGCTCCGGCGCGCTTGTTGTTGTGGTAGACCCAGGAGGCCACCGCGTGCTCGTGCTCCCCGGCGGGCGCGGCCGCCGGGCCGCCGTGCACGGGAAACATCAGCGGAGCCGCCAGCGCCTCTTCCTGTACGCGGTAGAACAGCACGTCTTTATCCAGCAGCTTCGTCAACTGGCCGCATGTGACGGCGATGATGCCCGCGGGCTCCTGCTCGCCGCCGATGAGGCGGTTGGTATCAAACAGGATCTTGGTGCGGTAGGCGGTGGCGGCGGATTGACGCGCCTGCTGCTGTATGCGGGCGGCGAGCGTGCTCGTCAGGAAAGCCGCAAAAAACATGATGATGAACGTAGCTGGATAACCTACATCATAAGCGCTGAGGGAAAAGCGCGGCTCGGTGAAGAGAAAATTGAACAGCAGTACGCTGATCAGGGAGCCGACCAGGCTGAAGACGCGTCGGGAGGTCAGCACTGCTGTCAGCAGGACCCCCAAAATATAGACGGTGATGATGTTGGCTTCGCTGAATCCTAGCCGGTAGAACAGATAGCCAATGGCAGTGGAGCCCGCCAACGCCAGCGCGCTTTTGGCAAAGTCCGCAGCTGTGGAACGGGGCGTGGCCTTCGCCGGATGCGCCGGACGGACAGGCTTTGCGCTGCGGTCGGGGATGATGTAAATGTCCAGATTGGGCGCAAGCTGCGTGATGCGCTCGGTCAGGGACGTGCGGCCCGGTAAAAAACCGCGCCGCGCGCTGCTGCGGCCCAAAACGATTTTGGAGACGCCGGACAGGCGGGTGAATTCGCAGATCTGAAAGGCGATGTCCTCTCCGTACACGGTCTCGATAGAAGCGCCCAGCTGCTGGGCCAAATGGATATTTTGGCGGAGACGGTCTTTTTCCCCTTCGCCGATCGAGGCAAAGGCGGGCGTTTCCACAAACAGCGCCGTAAAGCTGCCCTTGAAGGCGGCGGCCATGCGGGCCGCGGTGCGGATGATCTTGGCGTTGGAAGGGGCAGGGGAGAGACAGACGAGGATGTGCTCATCTGTGTAATAGTCGCTGCTGTTTCTGGTGCGCGCAGTGTCAGCTAGTTTGTTGACGCGGTCCGCGCAACGGCGCAGGGCGATCTCCCGCAGGGCCGTCAGATTTTCCAAGGTGAAAAAGTTGGTCAGCGCGTTCTGCGCTTGGGACGGCGCGTATACCTGCCCTGCGTTCAGCCGCTCGATCAGCTCCTCAGGCTCAATGTCCACCAGCTCCACCTGATGCGCGTTGTCGAACACTTTGTCGGGGATGCGCT
>CATXYA010000250.1 GCA_958403605.1 uncultured Oscillospiraceae bacterium | reverse complement strand
TCATACGCCAGGCAGCGGCACATGCTGACCGGCAGCTGCTGCTCTTCAAAATTGTGATGAAGGATCAAATGCAGCGTCTGGGCCGCCTCTTCCCCGTTGCCCGCGGTAATATAGCGGATCAGCAGTTCCTCCTGCTCACCGGAGAGCCGGGGCACTTCCGCTTGTACCGCCACGGGGCTTCCCTCCGGCGGCGCCTGCTCATTTTGGAACTGCCACTGCTCGCTGGCCTCCAAATAGGCCAGATGGATATTTTCAAAATTGCGCCAGGGCTTGGAGAACGCCCCCCGCAGCGACGGCTCCAGCTGCGGGGCGGCGGCCAGCGTCTGCCGAAGCGTCTCCGCCGCCGCTGCCAGCGCCTCGGCGCTGTCCCCATTCAGCAGGACGATCTTTTCCCGCCCGCGCGGCGCCAGCTCCGTCCAGCTGACAGCGCCGCTTCTGCCCACGGCTTCCCGCAGGCGGCTTGCCAGCGCCTCGGGCTGACCGGGCTCCGCGCCCTCGTCCATCCCCAGCAGCACCACGCAAAACCAATCGCCCACAAACCCGGCGTCCAGGTGTTCCAGCGCCTGCCGCAGGCGCGTTTCGTCGTAGACGACGTCGCCCTCCAGACAGGACTGCAAAAATTCCTGCCGCAGCTGGCGGGTCTGCTCTTCCCACAGCTCCTGCACCTGCTCGAGGCTGCTTTGGGCGTCGTTGAAGGCGGCGGCCAGCTGCTCGTATTCGTTCCCTGTGAAGGGGACGGCCCCCGGCCCCGTCAAGTGCTTGCGCAGGCGGTCAAGGGGCTTATAGTTGATATAGAGGAAAAAGCCGCACAGCAGCATGCCCGCCAGCAGCAGCAAAGCAACGATGGGCACGGACTGCCGCACGATCCAGCTGGAGCGCGCCTGGATCTCGGACATGGGCAGCACGGTGATGAGGGACCAATCCTCCGCTTTCAGCTGCTCGTATTGGAACCAATAGGCGGTGCCGTCCAGCAGCAGCTCTGAATCCTGCACCTGGGTGACGTCCGCCGATGAGAGCTGCTGTGCCAGCTGGGCATCGCCGGTGGCACAGATGACGTTTTTATCCGCGTCCAGCAGCACGGTGGTACTGCCCTCCACCGCCGAGCTGGCAAGAACGATATTTTCCAGCTGTGCCGGGTCCAGTACCTGGAACAAGGTGGCCCGGCTCTCCCGGCGCACCAGGGGCACGCTGGACAGCATCAGCACCGAGGGGGTATCTTCCGCCCGCTGCAGCACCTTGATCTCGTTGAAGTGATAGCTTCCCAGCAACTCGGAAAAGGCTTCCTCCGTCAGCTCCGTCCCGGCAAACAAGGTTTGATACAATTCCTCCTGCCGGTAGATGGTCTCGCTGGAAAGGGCCCGCTGGATGTTGTTCATATAGAGATAGCGCTGCAGGCCGTTTTCGTTGTGTACCTCGTAGACGCTCAGCGTCTCCTGGATATGGTTCAAATTATAATAACTTGCCTTCGGCGGCTGCGCATCTGCCACGAAGTTGTAGATGGTGTAATTGTTGGCGATCTCATAAGCGCAGGTGGCCATATCGTCAAAGTAAGCCTGCAGCTCTCCGCTGGTGCGGCCCTGCAGGGTCTGTGTGATGCTTTTATACTCCTGCGTCAGCTGCGCGCGGGCGCGGTAGCCCAGCATTCCGCACATGGCCAGCATCAGCGCCAGCAGGACCAGGTAAGAGAGGCCCCAGGCATATAAGACGCTCCTTCGTTTCATTTGCCGTTCCCCTCCCTGTCCACGCATGATATTCCTATTTTACCGCGCTTTCGCAAAAAGGCAACCGACTTTAGCCACGGGCTGCCAGCCGCTGCAAGCGGGAGGCCAGGTCGCCGTTTTCCAGCGCCGAGCGGTCGATGAGCGTGATATCCAGCTCCCGGGCGCGCTGGGCCAAAGGCCGGTCCTGTCCGTAGACGTCCGCCGCCGTCAGCAGCACCGTCTTCGTGCGCTCGCCGCCAAATTTTTCACTCAGAATTTTGATCTCCGACAGCGCCAGCGGCGTGGGCAGGCCCATTTTACAGGAGATGAACACCGGCGTGACGCCGCGCACCAGCAAAATGTCGATCTCGTTGCGGGTGGAGGGGTCTTTGCCGCGGGCGTTGTCCCAATCCACCACCACACTGGTGCGCACATCGTGGAAGCTACCGCAGTTTTTGGCGGTGAAATAGCCGTAAAGCTCCAGCCAGATGCCGTGGTTCTGCAAACATTTTTTCATCAGCACATTCTTATAAGAAAAACGCACCCGGTCCTTGTGCACCTGTACGCCGCGCAGGATGCCCATCTCCCCCAGGCGCTCCAAGATCGTCTCGTTGGCCTGGGCGGTGGTCTGCCGGTTCACGCGGATGACGCGCGGGGCGTCCACAAAGAGGGCGTTTTCCTCCGAGCCAGAGGACGCCGCCTGAAAATAGCCTGCCATGGCGCCCCAGGCCGCCGTGTTGCGGAAAACGATGGTCCACAGCGCCAGGGCGTCGCGCTCCAATTCTTCGCTCAGCTGGCCGGGGCCGAAGTGGCCGTATCCCACCAGCTTCGCGCCGGCAATGGCAAAAATGTCCTCCGCGGTGAAGCGCGGCATCTCAAACTGGGGCACCAGGTCCCCGCAGCCGCCGAGGTCAACGATCTTTTCCCGGTAGGAATCGATGTAGAAGCCGGGCAGCTCCCGCTCCCGGCAAAAGATCGCCGCTGTCAGCAGCACCAGGTCCTTGCCGCCGGAGCAATCGAACACGCAGCCGGGGTAATCGCGCACTACGGCGGCCAGCGTGCGCTCGATATGGCGCGGATTCGAGGTGTCGATGTAGTAAAATCGGGCCTTGCAGCCTAGGCCCCGGCTTTTGAACAGGCGGTCCACCGCCGTCTCCTTGCGCATGCTGGAATCCCGCGCATCACAGATATAGACCACCATCTGCGGCTTGAAAATACAGGCCGAAAGCACGTTTTCCAAAGGTTCCTTGTCGTACAGCTCCACCAGGGTCTTCATGGGCACGCCCTCCTTGCTCTGTCTGTTATTGTACCGGAATCCCCGGCGATACGCAAGGCGTGGAAAAGTTTTCAAAGAAGTCATAGTTTTTTGACCGCAAAGCGTTTATAATACAAGGGAGAAACACCAGACGGGAAAGGAAGACGGCCCTTGCAAACCGAACAAATGCGCACTTTCATCATCAAATTTTTATACTACTGCATCATTTTTGGGCTGATCTTTGCCATCGTCAAATTTGCCCTGCCGGTGCTGGCGCCGTTTTTGGTGGCCTTTTTCATCGCCTTCCTGCTCAAGCCGGTCATCAATTTTTTTACAGAGCACACCGGGAAAAAGCGCCGCACCGTGGCCATTTTGACGCTGATCGCCTTTTATATCCTGTTTGTCACGCTGCTGATCGTGGTGGGCACGCGCATCGTGGTACTGGTGCGGGACGGACTGTACGCCTTGCCCGGCATTTATGACACCGTGCTGGCCCCGGCGCTGGAGACCCTGCAGGGCGCGCTGGAAAACCTGGTGCGCAACCTCAGCCCCGAGCTTTACCACGCGCTGGACAGCATGGGCGACGAGATCAGCCAGACGCTGTCCACCCTGGTGACGTCCCTTTCCACCAGCGCGCTGGGCGGCATCACCTCCATGGCGGGCGGCGCCCCGGGACTGCTGGTCAACTGTATCATGACCATCGTCGCCTCCTTCTTCTTTGTGGTGGACTACTACTCCATTACCAGCTTTATCGCCCGCCAGCTGCCGCAGCGCGGCCGGGAAATGCTGTTCAAGATCAAAAACAGCGCCGTGGACGTGCTGTTCAAATTTGGGCGCGCTTACGTGCTGCTGCTGACGCTCACCTTTGTGGAACTGTTCATCGGCCTGTCGCTGCTGCGCATCCAATACTCGTTCCTGCTGGCGCTGCTGATCGCCGTGGTGGACATCCTGCCCGTGCTGGGCACCGGCACCGTACTCATCCCCTGGGCCGTCGCCTCGCTGATCTTGGGGAATTTCCCGCTGGGCATCGGCCTGTTCGTGCTGTATGGCATCATCACCGTCGTCCGCCAAAGCCTGGAGCCGCGGGTGGTGGGCAAGCAGATCGGCCTGC
>CATXYA010000249.1 GCA_958403605.1 uncultured Oscillospiraceae bacterium | reverse complement strand
CTCGCCGTTCAGCCCCGGCGTCTTCTTGCCGAAATCCGCCACCCACAGCACCGTCCCCTCCGCGCAGCGCACCCGGTACTCCGTGTAATAAGTAGGCCCCGCGGCGAAGGCGGCCGCTACCCCCGCCCGCACATGCGCCAAGTCCTCCTGCAAAATGAAGCCTGCACAGCAGCAGCCCGTGCCCGCCACATAATCCTCCGTAGTGGGGTAGCCCAGCATGCGGCCCAGCCCCGCGCTGATCCACAGTGTGCTGAACCGGGCGTCGGGCAGGCACACCATCATCCCGCCCGGCAGGTGGGACAGCATCAGTTCGATCTGGCTGTCGCGCTGGTCCAGGTCCTGCTGCAATTTTTCGTATGCCTCTTTCGCGGCCTTCACCGCAAACAGCTCGTCGTCCTGGATCTCGCTGTAGGGCATGGAATTGTGGATATGGACTGTTTCCAACGCGCCGTCCGCCTGGGTGCGGAACACGAAGGTGGTGCGCTGGCGGGTATGCAGGGAAAGGCCGGTGCCCTGCTTGGGCTCCAGCCAGCTGCTGGCCTCGCACAGGTAGCTGCCGCCGCCCAAGGCCCGGACGGTATACCGTTCCTCCGCCATGTCGCAGGGAAACATGCCCTCTTTGCCCGCGCGGAACACAGCGGCCACCGCCTGTGCGCCCTCCGCCTCCATTTTGAGGCCGCCGCCGATCCACGCGATGTCCGGTGCGAAGGTCGAGATCATGAATTCCATATCTGACTCACAGAAATATTTGTGCAGGATCTCAGCCGCCAGAGCTTCCACCCGCTGCAGGTCTTCCGCTTTCGTCACAGTTGTGCTCCTCTCCCCGCCGCGCGGGAAATTTCTCTTCCAGTATAACAGACCGCCGCGGCCTTGAACAGAAAAATCTTCGTTTTACCGCCGGAAAGCAGCCTTTTTCACCAGAAGCTCAGCTGGCCGTCGGCGCTGACCTTGTCCAGCAGCGGCGGGCGCGCCGCCAGCAGGGCCTCGGCGGCCCCGTCGTCCAGCAGCCACGGGCGCACCTGCTCCTTCGTCAGCACCAGTGGCATGCGGTCGTGCACGCCGGCCACCGAAGCGTTGGGCGCCGTGGTCAGGATGACAAAGCAGTCCTCGCCGTTGTAACGGTCATACAGGCCCGCCAAACACACGGTCTCGCTGCCCGGCATACGGAAGAGATACCGGTGCTTCGCCGCGTCCCACTCGTAGAACCCCGTCGTCAGCACCGCGCAGCGCCGGCGGCGCACACAGTCCCGAAACGCAGAGCGCCCGGGCGCCGTCTCCGCCCGGGCGTTGATAAGCACGCGCTCCTTGCCGGGAAAGCCCCAGCGCAGCACCGCCGCCGCCACCTTCCCGTCTTTCGCCAGCAGCACCGGCGCCATGGCCGTGGGAAACACGTCTCCCGCCCGCCACGCGGGCTCCAGCGGGGCCAGCGCCCGGCGCAGGCCCTCCGGCAGGCCGTCCATCGTAAACTGATACCGTCCGCACATCTTTTTTCACCTCACGGATAGGATATCCTGCGGCCGGGCGTTTCATTCCCCGGCTTCCGGCTCCGCCGCACCCGGCAGCATCGTCACGCCGCGCAGCTTGCGCTGGATCTGCCGCGTGCGCACGCCCACCAGTTTTTCCAGCTCCGAGCCCGCCTGTTCGATGCGGCTCTGCGCCTGCTCCAGCACCTTGCCAAAGGTGTCGAACTCCGTCTTCACGCTGCCCAGCACATCCCACACCTCGCTGGAACGCTTTTGCAGCGCCAGGGTGCGAAAGCCCATCTGCAGGCTGTTGAGCAGCGCGGCCATGGTGGTGGGCCCGGCCACGACCACCTTGAACTCCGTCTGCAGCCGCTCGATCATGCCGCGGCGCACCACCTCGGCGTAAAGCCCCTCCACGGGCAGGAACATGATGCCGAAATCGGTGGTCTCCGGCACATGGATGTATTTGGTGCGGATATCCTTGGCAAAGCCGCGGATGCGCTGTTCTAGCGTTTTCGCCGCCGCATCCACCTGGGCCGCGTCCGCCGCGTCATAGGCGTCCAGCAGCGCGCCGTAGGCGTCCACGGGGAACTTGGCGTCGATGGGCAGCCACACCGCCGCGGCCTCGCCGTCACCGGGCAGCTTCACCGCAAATTCCACGCGTTCCGTACTGCCGGGCACGGTGGCAACATTTTCCGCGTACTGCTCCGGGCTGAGGATCTGCTCCAGGATGGCCCCCAGCTGGATCTCGCCCAAAATGCCGCGGGTCTTGACATTGCTGAGCACCTTTTTCAGATCGCCCACACCGGCGGCCAGCGTCTGCATCTCGCCCAGGCCCTTGTATACGCTCTCCAGCTGCTCCGAAACGCGGCTGAACGACTGCTGCAGCTTTTCATCCAGGGTCTTCTGCAGCTTTTCGTCCACCGTGTTGCGCATTTCGTCCAGCTTTTTGGCGTTGTCCTCCTGCATGGCGGTGATGCGCGTCTCCATGGTCTTGCGGATATTTTCCAGCTTCTGCTCGCTCTCCAGCGCGCTGTTTTTCACGCGCGTCTCCACCAGCTGCAGCTGGTCGTTCACCGTCTTTTGCAGCTGGGCCTGGCGCAGGGCCAGCTGGTCGCTCAGCTCCTTGAGGCGCAGGTTCTGCGAATCGGCCACCTGCCGCTGGGTGCTGGTCTGCAGCTCGCTGGCGGCTTGGGTGGACCGGTGTACGCTGTCGCTCAATTCCGTGCGCATCTCGCGCAGTTCATCCTGCAGCTCCGTGCGCATGGCGCGCAGCTCCTCCTGCACGTCGCCGCGCAGCTTGTCCACGTCGGCGGGGCTCACGCCCGGCTTCGGGCGGGACAAAAAGCTCAGTAATCCCAGCAGGGCGGCAGCCGCCGCCAGCACCAGGGTGATCACTTCCAAGGTCATCTTTCGCTCTCCTTTTGGTCTGCCTCCAGGGGAGGCGTCATAGGTATAGTATACGAGCAAATCCCCATGAAAGCAACCAAAAAGGCGGCGAACGAGTATGAAGTGGAATCATCAGCATTGGACAAAAGGACAGCGCACAGCCATGGGCATCTCGGTGTTGGCCTGTGCCTTGGTGGCCTGCGCGGCGGCCCGGGTGCAGGGCCTTCCCGTGGGCTGCACCAACGAAGACCTGGAAAACGCGCGCACCCTGGCCGTGGCGGCGGGCGCCCCGGCGGACGACAGCAGCCAGAGCGTCCCCGAGGAAAAAGTGGTCTATCTCACCTTCGACGACGGCCCCTCCGCCACCACGGAGGTCATTTTGGACGTGCTCAAGGACAAGGGCGTCCCGGCCACCTTCTTCGTCATTGCGGCGGAGAACAACGAGAAGTACCTTCCCGTCCTGGAGCGCACCGTGGCCGAGGGGCATTTGGTGGCCCTGCACACCGCCAGCCATGAGTACAAGGAGATCTACGCCAGCCCCGAGGCGTATTGGGCGGACATCGAAAAGCTGAAGGAGGCCATCGCCCCCTACGTGCCGCAGCCGGCCATGTATCTGCGCTTCCCCGGCGGCAGCACCAACACCGTCAGCCGCAAATACGGCGGCAGCGATATCATGAAGCGGCTGAAACTGCAGGCGGAGGAAAAGGGCTATACCTCCGTGGATTGGAATGTCTGCGCCGAGGACGCGGTCGGCGGCCATCCCTCCGCCCAGACCATCTACAACAATGTGGTGCGGGAAGTGGGCGAGCAGAGCACCTGCGTGGTGCTGATGCATGATTCCAAGGCACAGAAGAATACCGCCGCTGCCCTGCCGGACATCATCGAGTGGTTCAAAAGCGCGGGCTACCGCTTCGACACCGTGGATCATCTGACGAAAAAAGTTTGACCGGGACCGGACGGGCACAGCAGGCGCCGGGGCGGCATGGTTCCGCCCCAGCGCTTTTTTGTGCGCCTCACCGAAAAAACTATGAAGAATTTGGAAACTTTGTATGGAAAAACGTTGAAAGCAGCCTCGTTATAATTGTAAAGAAGGAGGAAATGCGGTATACTAATGCCATTCCGGAACTTGCGGAGAGGGGGAACTGCCTTGTTCGGATATGTGCTGCCGTTCAAGGCGGACCTCAAGGTTTGCCAGTGGTACGCCTACCGGGCCTATTACTGCGGCCTGTGCAAGGAATTGAAACGCGAATACGGCTTCCGGGCGCGGCTGCT
>CATXYA010000248.1 GCA_958403605.1 uncultured Oscillospiraceae bacterium | reverse complement strand
AGCGCGTCCTGCGAGAGCGCGATCTCGCCCGCGCGGGCGGGCAGCGCGCCTTCTTTCAGCTTGCCGGCGGCAGGGTACGCCGCCAGCGCCCGGCCCCGGTACTCCCGCAGAAACAGCGTGAGGCCGCTGTTGCCCAGCTTGGTGCTGCCCAGGTTGATGATGCTGCCGACATCGTACAAGCGGGGGTCAGCGGCCAGGGACGCGGCCTGTTCCTGCGTCAGCTGGTGAAAGGTGGCGTAGCGGTCCCCGTTTAGGCCAGCGGCCTGCTGGACGCGCAGCGACTGTAAAATGCCCACGGAGCGGCCCACAGCGGTGGTGGCCAGGGTGGAGAGCAGGATGGCGAACAGGATCAGCAGAGAGGTGACCTTCTGGGCTCTCAGCTCTTTCCCGGCCAGTGACAGATAAGACTTCATCCCTGTGCCACCTCCGTCAGTCTGCCGTCGGCCATGGTGAAGCGCCGCTGTGCCATGGCGGCGATGCGGCTGTCGTGCGTGATGACGACCAGCGTTTTTCGCAGTTCTTTTTGCAGGCCGCACAGCAGGTCCATCACCTCGGCGCCGCTTTTGCTGTCCAGGTTGCCCGTGGGCTCGTCGGCAAAAATGATCTGGGGCCGGGCGATCAGCGCGCGGGCAATGGCCACGCGCTGCTGCTGTCCGCCCGAGAGCTCCCGCGGCAGGTGCGACAGACGGTCCCGCACACCCAGCAGCCCGGCCAGCTGCTGGAGATCGGCTTCATCCGGCTGGCGGTGGTCCAGCAGCAGGGGCATCAAAATATTTTCCCGCGCCGTCAGCACCGGCAGCAGATTGAACTGCTGGAAGATGAAGCCGATGGTCTGCCGCCGGAAGGCGGACAATGTTTTGTCCGTCCCCCGGTGCAGGTCCGTCCCGCCATAAAGCACCGTGCCGGAGGTGGGGCGGTCCAGCCCGCTGATGATGTGCAGCAGCGTGCTTTTGCCGCTGCCGGAGGGGCCCATGATGGAAATGAAATCGCCGGGGCGGATCGTCATTTCGGCGTGCGCCAGCGCCGTCACCTGGTTTTCTCCGGCCCCGTAAATTTTGGAAAGGTCCCGTACCTGGATCTCCATAAAAAATCTCCCCTTATCGCGTGATAAGGGGAGTGTAGCAGGGAAATCTCAAGGATCGCTCAAAAAATTTGATGGCGGCGGCGTTTGGCCGGAAAACCGCGCCGTTGCCCGCGCGCCCGCGGCGGTGTTTTCCAGCGTCAGGCAGCCGCCGTGCTTTTCACACAGCAGCCGGCACAGAAAAAGGCCCATGCCGAAGTGCTCCTTGCCTGCGGCCTCGCCCCGCCAAAAGGGGGCGGGCCCCTGGCGCAGCAAGGCGGCGGGGAAGCCGGGACCGTCGTCCGTCACGCACAGCCGCGTTTCGCCCTCCGCCATGGTGACTTCCACGCGGACGGTGCTGTGGGCATAACGCAGCGCGTTGCCGGCCAAATTTTCCGCGCACTCGAAGAAGAAATGCCGGTCCAGCATCCCCTCGGCGGCATCCCCCGAGAGCGCGGCCTCCAGCCGTTTGCCCGTGGGCGCGGCCAGCAGCTGGAGGCTGTGCGTCAATTCCGTGTACAGCGGCGCGGCGGCGCAGGGCTGCGGGCGGCAGGAAAGCTCCTCCAATTTCTGGGCGCTGGTCATGCGCTCCACGTAGCTTTCCAGCCGCGCGGCTGCTTCCGCCGCCAGGGCGGCGCTCTCCTGCAGGTCCCGGCGCGGCAAGGGGTCCTGCGTCAAGTCTTTTTGCAGCATTTTGGCCGCGCCCTTCAGCACGGTGACCGGGTTGCGCAGGTCGTGGGCGAAGGCGGCGTTCAGCCGTTTGCGTTCCTCCATCTGCCGCCAAAGCTCGCGATTGCTGCTCTGCAGCGCCTGCCGCATAGCTTCAAAGGCCGCGCACAGCTGGCCCAGCTCGTCCGCCGTTTGGGGCTGGATGGAAAAATCCAGGTCCTGCCGCCGGATGCGCGCCGCGCCCTCCTGCAAAGCGGCCAGCGGGCGCTTGAGGCGGTGGTGGTAGAAGAGAAAGTCCGCGGCCAACAAGGCGGCGACGACCCAGAAGACCGGCAGCACCACCTGCAAAACAGCCCAAAGCGCCGCCTGCCCCTCTGCCTCACCGGAGGCTGCCTGCGGGGCCGCCAGCAGCGCGCCGTTCTCCCCCAGGGCCAGCTGCACCGCGGGAGACCCCGGCGCACGGGCCTGCAGGCGCACGCAGAGGAAAAACGAGAGCGCCGCCAGCAGCAGGCCCGCGGCCAGGCAAAGGCCCGTGATGCGGAAAAAAGCCCGCCGCAGGCTCTCCTGCTTCATCCGTTCCATCGGTAGCCCACCCCCCAGACCGTCTCGATATAGCTGTGGCGCGTGTGCGCCGCCAGCTTGGCCCGGATCTTGCGGACGTGTTCCATGACGGTGTCGCTGCTGCCGCGGGCGTCCAGGCCCAGCACCGCCTCATAGATGCGCTCCCGGTCAAAGACTTGTCCGGCGTTCAGCGAAAGCAGCTCCAGGATACCGAATTCTGTCTTGGAAAAGGGGAGCTCTGTCCCGTTCAGCGTGACCTGCCGCCGGGTGTAATCAATGGAAAGGTCTCCAAAGAAGCGCAGCACGGGCCGGCTTTGGCTGCGGCCTTCCCGGCGCAGATGCGCCGCCACGCGCGCGCCCAGCTCGTCCAGGTCGAAGGGCTTGACGATATAATCGTCGCCGCCCGCCTGGAACCCGGCAACTTTATCCCCGGTCTCGATGCGGGCCGTCAAAAAGAGGATGGGGCAGGAGAGATGCTCCCGCAGGCGGCGGCAGACGTCGAGGCCGTCGGGGCCCGGCATGTTGATGTCCAGCAAAATCAGGTCCGGCTGCTGCGCCGCCTGGGCCAGGGCCTCATCGCCGCTGGCGGCGGTGAGCACCTGGTACCCGGCATCTGTAAAGTAGCGGCGCATCAGCGCCACAAGGCCCGCCTCGTCGTCCGCCAGTAAAAGTTTATAAGGCACAGGGCTGCGCTCCTTTCAAGAAATTCGAGGGTCGAATACCATTATCATAAAGGAATCTCAATACTTTCTCAAGAAAACGGGAAAACATTTCCTGCCGTCCACAGGGAAAGCCGGTGACAAAGCCGATGAAAACCGTTATAATCGAAAGCAGCTGCCGCGCAGCAGACCGATTTTGAGACGGACGAGACCGGTTATTGACATAAGCCGGAAACCGTGCTATATTATTGACATAAGCCGGAAACGGGAGGGGGCGGAACACATGCCGAGACCGGTCAAGTGCAGGCGCATCTGCGCGCTGCCGCGCGTGGAACGCTTCGGCCCGCCGGAGGGCGGCCAGGGCGAGGTGGCGCTGACATTGGACGAGTACGAGACCGTCCGCCTCATCGACCTGGAGGGCCTCACGCAGGAGCAGTGCGCCGCGCAGATGGAGGTGGCCCGCACCACCGTGCAGGCGGTGTATGACGCCGCCCGCCGCAAGCTGGCGGACGCGGTGGTGAACGGGCGCAGCCTCGTCATCCGGGGCGGCGTGTACCGGGTGTGTCCCCGTGCCGCGGGCTGTAAACGCGCCTGCGGCCACAGGCACTGCCCCAGTGGCGAACAGCCCGCGTGCCGGAAAAAAGAATGAATCGGGAGGATACAAAGATGAAAAAAATCGCAGTTACCTATGAAAACGGCCAGGTGTTCGGACATTTCGGCCACACTGAGCAGTTCAAGCTGTACGACGTGGCGGACGGCGCCGTGACGGCCAGCGAGGTCGTCTCCACCAACGGCAGCGGCCACGGCGCCTTGGCGGGCTTTTTGGCCGCACACGGCGTGGACACGCTGATCTGCGGCGGCATCGGCGGCGGCGCCCGCACGGCACTGGCTCAGGCGGGCATCACCCTGTACCCCGGCGCTGCGGGCAGCGCGGACGATGCGGTGGCGGCCCTGCTGGCTGGGACGCTGGCCTATGACCCCGACACCGTGTGCATCCATCATGAGCACGAGCACGGTGAGGGCCACACCTGCGGCGACCACGGCTGTGGCAGCCACTAAAAAAAGAAAGAGAGAACAGGGCACGTTGCAGAACGCGCCCTGTTTCTTTTAGATGGGAAGGTCCGTGGGCGCCCCCTCATCCGTCAGCCGCTTTGCGGCTGACACCTTCCCCCACCG
>CATXYA010000247.1 GCA_958403605.1 uncultured Oscillospiraceae bacterium | reverse complement strand
CCAGCGCGCGGCGCGCTTCCAGCTGGCCGCGCACGTCGGCCAGGTCCGGCACGCCGGCGCCCAGGGCCGCCGCAAAGCTGGTGGGCGGCGCGGGGGAAAGCGGCGCGTCCCCGGTCAAATGGCGCACCGCGTCCAGCGCCGTGCGCACCGGGTAGACGGTCACGCCCTCCACCACCGCCGCCTCCGCCGCGTTTTCCGCGGGCACAAACAGCTGGGTGAGGCCGGCCTCCTTGGCCGTGAGGGCCATGGGCAGCACGCCCGGCACGCCGCGCACGGCGCCGTCCAGCGAGAGCTCGCCTAAAAACGCCGCGTCCCTGGGCACGCCCGCCAGCTGGCCGCTGGCGCACAGCAGCGCCAGCAGAACGGGCAGATCGTACACGGCCCCGGTCTTGCGCACGTCGGCGGGGGCCAGGTTGACGGTGATGCGGCTGGCGGGATAGGTGAAGCCCAGGTTTTTCAGCGCGCTGCGCACCCGGGCGCTGGCCTCCTTGACGGCGTTGTCCGGCAGGCCCACCAGCGAGAACTGCGGCAGGCCGCCGCTGACGTCGGCCTCCACACGCACCGGGAACCCGGCCAGGGCATACACACCCAAGCTGTTGACTTCGGCAAACACAGCAGGCACCTCCGCATAAAATCCTTCCTTGCCAGTATAACTTTTTTGTGCGGTTTCTACAAGTCTCAATTGACAAAAGACGGCGGGAACGGTATGATTAAACTACCTGAAAACTTCCATAGAAAGAAGGCTTTTCATGATGTATCTTGAGGAATATGAACGCTGGCTCGACGCCCAGCTGGACGACACCGACCTGCGCCCGGAGCTTTTGAGCATCCAGGGCATCGACGAGGAGATCAAAGACCGGTTTGCGGCGCAGCTGGCCTTTGGCACGGCGGGCCTGCGCGGCGTTTTGGGCGCCGGCACCAACCGCATGAACATTTACGTGGTGCGCCAGGCCACGCAGGGCCTGGCCAACTGGGTGAAGACCCAGGGCGGCAGCCAGACGGTGGCCATCAGCTATGACAGCCGCATCAAAAGCGACGTCTTCGCCCGGGAGGCAGCCCGCGTGCTGGCCGCCAACGGCGTGAACGTGCGCATCTATAAAGAGCTGATGCCCGTCCCGGCGCTGAGCTTTGCCACCCGCTATTACCAGTGCAACGCCGGCATCATGGTGACGGCCAGCCACAACCCGTCGAAGTACAACGGCTACAAGGCCTATGGGCCGGACGGCTGCCAGCTGACCGACGAGGCCGCGGACATCGTGTACAGCGAGATCCAGAAGATCGACGTGCTCACGGGCGCGCAGCTGGTGGATTTTGACGAGGCGCTGGCCGCGGGCACCATCCGCTATGTGGAGCAGGACTGCTATGACGCCCTGTACGCCGCCATCGAGAGCCGCAGTGTGCGCCCCGGCCTGTGCAGGACCGCGGGCCTCAAGCTGGTGTACAGCCCGCTGAACGGCTCGGGCAATGTGCCGGTGCGCCACGTGCTGGCGGACATCGGCATCACCGACATCACCGTCGTGCCCGAGCAGGCGTTCCCCGACGGCAAGTTTCCCACTTGTCCTTATCCCACCCCCGCGATCCGCGAGACCCTGGAGCTGGGCCTGGCGCTGGCGCAGAAGACGGGCGCCGACCTGATGCTGGCCACGGACCCGGACGCCGACCGCGTGGGCATCGCCGTGCGGGACGCCCAGGGCGGCTACCAGCTGCTCTCGGGCAACGAGGTTGGCGTGCTGCTGCTGGATTATATCTGCAAGGCGCGCATGGAAAACGGCACCATGCCCAAAGACCCCGTGGCGGTGAAGAGCATCGTCTCCACCTGTCTGGCGGACGAAGTGGCGAAGCATTACGGCGTCGAGTGCCGCAACGTGCTGACGGGCTTCAAATGGATCGGCGATCAGATCGCGCGCCTGGAGGCCGCGGGCGAAGTGGAACGCTTCATCTTCGGCTTCGAGGAGAGCTACGGTTATCTGGCGGGCAGCTATGTGCGCGATAAGGATGCTATCGTGGCCAGCATGCTCATCTGCGAGATGGCGGCCTATTACCGCAGCATCGGTTCTTCCGTGCTGGAGGCGCTGGAGGGCATTTACAAGACCTATGGCCGCTGGCTGCACAAGGTGGATTCCTTCACCTTCGAGGGCCTGTCCGGCATGGATACCATGAAGGGCATCATGGCCGACCTGCGCAAGGAGGCCCCCGCCGAGATCGCGGGCTTCAACGTGGTGCGCACGGCGGATTACCAGAGCCATGAGATGAAGGATACCGCCACCGGTGAGGTGACGGCCATCGATCTGCCCACGGCCAACGTGCTCATTTACTGGCTGGACAACGGCGCGTCCGTCATCGTGCGCCCGTCGGGCACCGAGCCGAAGATCAAGGTGTATTACTCCACCAAGGGCGCGGACCTGGCCGAGGCCGAGGCGCTGCAAAAGGCGCTGGCTGCCGCGGTGGAGCCGCTGCTGAAATGATCATCTGAACAAAGCATACAAAGGATGCCGCCGGGCGCGGCATCCTTTGTCATTTCAAAAAAGCAAAAGGGGAGCAGGATATGGGCGATTGGTTCAACGTGCTGTGGGCGGTGGCGTTCTTTCCGCTGATCTTCGTTTTCGCGGGGCGCATGGTGCGGGACGTGCCCGACGAGTACCTCGATCTTCACGAGCAGCACCCCATGGAGAGCTATCAGCTGGACACGCGGCGCTTCAACCTCTGGTTTGCCAACCGCAAGAATTGGCCCTACATCAAAAAGATGCTGCCGCGCCTGTTTTACGCGGCGGCGCTGCTGCAGGCCGCCGCCGGGGTGCTGACGGTGTGGGTGTGGAAACCGGCGGCCCCCATGGCGGTGACAGGCGTCACGGCGCTGGCGCTGCTGCTGGCAGGGCTGCTGGCGCTGTACCTGGGAGCGAAACAGTACGAGCGGCGGCATTGAAATACGCGAGTCAAGGTCAGTGCTGGAATCAAGGCCGGCTCAGCCTCAGTACATGATCGATAAATAATGAAGGCAGTCGCCTGATAAATGGAAAGTTGTAGAGGAGAGCGGCCATGCTTTTAGTAATAGAATGTGTCGTGCCCTGGCGGCATGAAAACTCCCTCTTGATTTTTGAAGAAAAGTCTGTTATACTATTTTGGCAATCGTTCCGACGGCTGCTCCATGCGCACAGGATGGCGTATGCTGGTAGCCTCCTATTGAAGGTTGTGATGGGCACATGGAACTGAGCATGGCCCCTTTGATCAAAACCAGAAAGAGGTGAACCGAAATGAAAGAAGGCATCCATCCCAAGTACGAGGAAGCGACGGTCACCTGCGCCTGCGGCAACACGTTTACCACGCGTTCCACGCGCAGCGACATCCACATTGAGGTGTGCAACAAATGCCACCCGTTCTACACCGGCAAGCAGAAGCTGGTCGATACCGGCGGACGTGTGGACCGCTTCAAGAAGCGCTTCAACATCAAATAAGAAGACCCAATTAAGAGGGCGGTTTTTTCAAACCGCCCTCTTTTCGTCGTACTGAAGGAGGGAAAATATGGAAGCGAAATCGTTGCAAGGCAAACGCCGCATCTTGATCATCGGCTGTTCCGGCAGCGGGAAATCCACGCTGGCCCGGGCGCTGGGCGAGGCGATGGGGCTGCCGGTGGTGCATCTGGACAAGCTGTATTGGACGCCGGGCTGGGTGAACCGGACCCGGGAGAAATTCGATGCGCTGCTGGCGGAGGAATTAGAAAAAGACGCCTGGATCATGGACGGCAACTTTGAGCGGACGCTGCCTTTGCGGCTGGCAAGGGCGGACTGTGTGGTGCGCTTCCAGTTTTCCCGTCTGGCCTGCGAGTGGGGCGTGCTCAAACGGGTGGCCACTACTTACGGCAAGGTGCGGCCCGACATGGGCGAGGGCTGCCCCGAGCGGTTCGACCTGGAATTCCTCCGCTGGGTGTGGAACTTCCCCGAACAGGACGGCGCAAAGGCGGATGCCGCGCTGGCAGAATTTCCGCAGGTGCCGGTGGTCACGCTGCACAGCCGCCGCGAGGGGCGGCTGCTGCTGGAGGAGGCGCGCGGTGGAAAGCTATAAGACGCTGGCCGGGCAAGCGCAGTTCGAGCTGGAGGAAAAACGCTCCCGCTTTATTGCCCAGGCCGCCTTTGC
>CATXYA010000246.1 GCA_958403605.1 uncultured Oscillospiraceae bacterium | reverse complement strand
AAAAAAGGTTTAGCGTAAGTGTCCAAATTATAATTTCATTTGTTGTAAAACTCAGTTTAACTATTATTAGTTTATTATTAGGTGTTTTGGAAATTCAAGATAGTTTCCATCAAGAAATTTTCATTCTTACTGATCCATTTCACATCATCACAACACCTTCCTTTATGGTTGCTATATCTATTGCGATTACTGTTCTTTTGCTTTTTGATTATACTACTGTTCAAAAAGACACTCTAAACAAAATAAGTCTTTATTTAGACGAATACAATAAAGAGCACCAAATAAACAATGAGTATATTAATAAAGTTCGCAAAATCGCGCTAAGCACTATTTGCGAAGAAGACCAAATTCGCGCCGCTTTATGGCACAATCTGCGAATATCTATGCTTAAAAAACTCGGCAAAAAAACGAAGGAACCAATTTCCCCTTACAATCAACTAAAAAATCGTGAACTCGTTCGAAAATGGATTCTTTATAGCGGCGTAGCTCTATTAATGGTAATAGCTTCATTAAGTATTTTTATCTGGAAAAATTCTTTACCCCTCACGTTAATTTGGGTAGAATTATTTGGATTAGGTCTGTTCGTTTTTGATATCATAAGTTCTCAATTTATTACACACCATGCTGGCGTAAAACTTTTTTCACCGCAGCATCAGCAATATGTCTCTTTATCAACTTCTTTATACCCGCAAGAAAAGATGGCTTATATTAAAAAGGTATTTGCTATGGAATGTGATCGAATGAATAATCACAAGCGACTTTTAGTTGTGCTGGGGTATGTTACAAATTATTTAGGTATTTTTCTTCTCATCTTAGCGTTGGGAGATAAGGGAACGATGGAATATGAATTACGAAATTGGCTGAGAATTCCTTTTCCTATTGACAATCTAAACTCAAAGCTCGGTATAATCTTGATTGTAATTAGTGGTTTCTTATTCCTTATCAGCTTTATTTCTTCATTTTTTTCCGGAAAAAAAGCTCGAAAGTTTAATATTTTAATGAGTTTAAGCTATAATAAAGAGAATTATAAACAATGTGAAGAGCTATTCAATTCTATAATTGAGGATATCAGTAATCATAAGTGGGGACCTTATGCCTTTCACAAAAGGCTTAATATTGCTGAAGCCACTTATGAGTATAATATAGAAATATTATTCCAAAATTTAGATCCCGCAAAAATCTCACGTCGCATAATGAAAGATTACACATATTACAAAGCTCATA
The DNA here is from genome assembly GCA_958403605.1 of uncultured Oscillospiraceae bacterium. Taxonomy (GTDB): domain Bacteria; phylum Bacillota; class Clostridia; order Oscillospirales; family Ruminococcaceae; genus Ruthenibacterium. The sequence continues at coordinate 2,927 of CATXYA010000246.1, read as the reverse complement.
CATTTTATAGCAACAAACAAAGATTTCACTTTCTTGCATGGGTGTATTTCCTTTTACCCTTTTGTTATTTTGTGTGGGAAAAGCAGAGCATCAGCAATTTTCCTTTTTCCTTACTTATTTCAATTTTCTCATTTTTTCTTACAACGGGATTGATTTGTTGGGTTATAACACACAAACATCCCCAATGGATGAGTTTTGAAAAAAAGATCAATAAAGAAACCGCATTAAGTTATCAACTTATCCAACGAAATATTTCTCTCAAGCGTTAGGACAAATAAAGGTTACAAGCTAGCATCAAGAAGCCTCTCAGCTTTCGAGATACGTTTTTACCAAAACATGCCGCCCGTTCCCTTCTTCCGATGCACTGGATCCCCCTTTTCTTCATACAATGGGTCGGAGCCTCTTCATTCCCCCCTCCCTTTTTTCAGGCGCCGCCGGCGCTGGGGCAAATTTTTGCAAAAGCATCCCCCACAGCCCGGCGGGGCCTACTCATCCACCTATTGTAAGGAGAAATGCCGCTATGGAACAAGGAACCCTTTTTGTAAAGCTGGAATCGGCCCGCGAAGCCCTGCCGGTGCAGGGCCGCGTGGTCGTTTCCCAAACGGTCGACGGCGAACGCATCTTTGAGATCGAACTGACCACCGACAGCGACGGGCTCACCCCGCCCGTCATTTTGGAGACGCCGGACAAAAGCATCTCGCTCGATCCCGACAGCACGGAGCTGCCCTATGCCACGTACGACGTGGAGGTGTTTGCGGACGGATACGCCGACATGCTGTTTGAGGGCGTGCAGGTGTACGCGGGCGTCGAGGCCTATCTGCCCGCCAGCATGCTGCCTGTCTTTTCGTCGGAGGCCATCTCCTCCCCGTCCATCGCCGCCGACACCGGTTCCACCTCGCGCAAGGCGCAGCAGGAGCTGCTCCGGTACACCATCCCCGCACCCGCCCTGCGCGCCGAATCGGCCAGCGGCCCCGCGCCGCTGACCACCTGCTCCGTTCAGCCGCAGGTGCTCGACAGCGTTTTCATCCCCCAGTACATCACCGTGCATCTGGGCAAGCCGCAGAACAGCGCCGCCAACGAGACGGTCAGCTTTCCGTACTACATCAAAAACGTGTGCAGCAGCGAGATCTATCCCACCTGGCCGGAGAACGCGCTGCGCGCCAACATCTATGCGCAGATCAGCCTGGCGCTGAACCGCATCTACACCGAGTGGTACCCCAGCAAGGGCTACAATTTCAACATCACCAACTCCACGCAGTACGATCAGTACTATGTGTCCGGCCGCAATATTTTCACCAACATCAGCCAGATCGTGGACGAGATCTTCAACACCTATCTGCGCCGCGTGGGTGATTTTGCGCCGTACTACGCGGAGTACTGCAACGGCACCACCGTCACCTGCCGCGGCATGAGCCAGTGGGGCACCGTGAGCCTTGCCCAGAGCGGGCGCACGCCCATCCAGATCCTTCGTAACTATTACGGCAGCAACTTCGAGCTGGTGACCACCAACGACATCCGTTCCATCCCCAGCTCTTACCCCGGCACCCCGCTGCGTCTGGGCAGCACCGGCAACAGCGTGAGCATTTTGCAGCGGCAGCTGAACCGCATTGCCAAAAACTACCCCTCCATCGGCCAGCAGACAGTGGACGGCGTGTTTGGCGCCGGAACCGAACGGGCCGTCAAGGCCTTCCAGAAAATTTTCAAGCTGACGCAGGACGGCGTGGTGGGCAAAGCGACCTGGTACAAGATCAGTTATATTTATGTCTCCGTCAAAAAGCTGGCGGAGCTGAGCAGCGAATCGGAGCCGTTCCCCGACGGCAGCGGCAGCCCCGACGGCAGCGGCACCGGCACCATCCAGATGGGCGCCCAGGGCGCGCAGGTGGCGGCGGTGCAGTATTACCTCAGCTATTTGGCGCAGACCTTCTATCCGGCCATCCCCAACGTCGTGCCGGACGGCATTTTCGGCGCGCAGACGCGCAATGCCGTGATCGCTTTTCAAAATGCGTTCAACCTGACGGCCGACGGCATCGTGGGGCCCGCCACCTGGGCGGAGCTGGAGCGGCAGTTCGAGACCGCCTATGACGACAACAACCCCGGCAGCTTTTTCGGCGCCTATCCCGGCGTTGTGCTGCGCCAGGGCAACCGCGGGCTGCGCGTGCAGCAGGTGCAGTACTATCTGCTCTATCTGCACTATTCCTATTCTTCCATCCCGCGCATCCGCGCCGACGGCATCTTCGGGCCGGACACCACGGCGGCGGTGCGGGCGTTCCAGGCCAAATTCGGCCTTGCGCAGGACGGCGTGGTGGGCCTCAACACCTGGACGGAGCTGTACTCGATCTACAGCCAGAAAAACGCCGCGGTGCTGGCGGACGAAGAAGTACCCGCCTACCCGGGCTTTGTGCTGCGCCGGGGCAGCCAGGGGCGACAGGTGCTTGGGGTGCAGACGTATCTCACCGTGCTCTCCCGCCGGTACGGCTCCATTATGCCGCTGACGCGCGACGGCAATTTTGATGCCCGCACGGAGGAGTCGGTGCGCGCGTTCCAGCGGGAGTTCTCGCTGCCCGTCACCGGCTGGGTCGACGAGGCCACCTGGAACCGCATCTACCAGGAATACAAAAACACCCTGCTCACCGAGCACGAGGAATGCCGCTTTATCGACGTGCCCTATCCCGGCGAGCCCACCGAGGTCGGCCAGACCAACGTATTCGTGCGCACGGCCCTGTATTATTACAACGTGATCGCGGCGTTCGACCTTCTGCTGGAGCCCATCCCCATCGAGGAGACGTACTCGCTCTCGGCCTCTGCAGCGATCATGGGATTCCAGCGCACCCGCGGCATCACACCGACGGGCGTCAACGACGACACCACCTGGACGATGCTGTAGCACCAGTACGCCGCCGCTTATTGGGATTTGTTCCCCGGCTGCG
>CATXYA010000245.1 GCA_958403605.1 uncultured Oscillospiraceae bacterium | reverse complement strand
CAGTTTGCTGGAAACGCTGCTGGAGGGGCCGGACTACAACTTCTCCAACGGCCTGGGCAGCGCGCAATATCTGGCTTGCCGGGACGGCGCCTTTTATATCGTCATCGAAGAAGAACAGACCCGCGCGGCCAAAATGTACCGCTACCGCTTCGACGAGACGCTGCCCGCGGCCAGTGCGGAAGGCCTGGAGGTGTGGAGCCTGGAAGAATTGCCGAGCGTGCGCGCGGCCATCACGGCGCTGCGCGCCCAGCGGCCGGACTTGACCGTCAATTACACGGTGGCGGGCGAGGGCTTGAACGCGGACGACCAGGCCCGCACGCTGGCCGCGCAGCTGCTGGCGGGCAGCGGCCCGGACGTGCTGATCTTGGACGGGCTGGACTGGCAGAGCTTTGCCGATAAGGGCGTTTTGTCCGATCTCACCCAGCTGGCGGGGCAGGTGGACTTTTTGGACGCGCTGGGCCCGGCGGGGACGGTGTACACGCTGCCCGCCCGGTTCGAGCTGCCGGTGCTCATCGGCCCGGCCGGCCAGGTGGAGCAGCTGGCAACGCTGGCGGAGGTACAGGCGCTTTTGGAGCGGGAGCCCGGCGCGTTGGCAATCAATGATCTGGAGGAAGCGCTGGATTTTGTGCTGGACACCATGCCCCAGGGCAGCTGGACGGAAGAGGCGGCGCTGGAAACGCTGTTCCGGTTTGTACAGGCGGCGGCGCCCGGCTTTCAGGAGGACGCGGAGGCCGGCGGCTATCTGAGTGATTCCGACCTGTTCCACGGCTCGGCGGATACCGTCTATGTGACGCCGTCCCAATGGGCGCTTTACAGCGGGGACGCCACCTATGCCTGGGCGCGTTTTGCCACGCCCATGGCCTGCGGGTTCACCACAAATTTTGAAGAGGAAGATGCGGTGGGCCACGTCATCCTGCGGCCCGGCTTGGCTGAGGGCGTCTGGCGGCCCCTGGTGCGGGCGGGCGTCAATGCCTCCAGCACCCGGCAGGAGGAAGCACAGGCCTTTGTGGCCGCCCTGCTGAGCGACGACGTGCAGAGCCGCGGCCTGGACGACGGCATGTCCGTTACCAAAGCGGGCTTTGCCGCCGGCATGGAGCGCAACCAATACTTTTTGGAAAATACCCGCAAAGGGTATGAGGGCGATTTCCCGGCGCTGGCCGCCTCGGTGAAGACCCCGGTGGACGCGGCGCCGCAGGCGGTGCGCCAGGTGCTGCGCGAACAGGCGCAGCGCTGCGTGTCGGGCGAGGCGACGCCCGCCGAGGCCGCGGCCCGCGCGGCGGCAGACCTCAAGCTGTACGCCGACGAGCGCGCATAATTTACAAAGCGGCACCCTGCTTTTTGGGCAGGGTGCCGCTTGCTTTTTATCTGCGACAAGTGTAAAATGAAAATAGAAGATACGACAACTGTCGCAGAAAGGAAACGGCCATGAAAAGTTTAAAACGCCTGCCGGACGCTGAGCTGGCGGTGATGCAGGCCTTATGGCGCGCCGGGACGCCGCTCACCCGGCCCCAGCTGGACACGCTGCTGGCGGAAAAACAGTGGACGGCCAGCACCTTGGTGGCCTTGCTGACACGGCTGGAGGCCAAGGGCTATATCGCCCATGAAAAGCAGGGGCGGGGTTATTTGTACCGTGCGCTGGTGCCGCGGCAGGACTATGTGGCCGCGGAGAGCAAGACGCTGCTGGGGGCGCTCTACCAGGGCAAGCCCATCAATTTCATCGCGGCGCTGCATGACTGCGGCGCCCTGGACCGGGAGGACCTGGACGAGCTGCGCGCCCAGTTGGACGCGCTTTCCGGGGAGGAGTGAAGTTATGCGCGCGTTGTTTTTAGAATTTCTCACAGTGGGCATCGCCGTCTCCTGTCTCATTGCGCTGTTTGCCGCGCTGACGCCGCTGCTGCGCCGCCATTACAAGGCGCGGCTGCGCCAGCTGGTGTGGCTGCTGCTGGCGGTGCGGCTGCTGATCCCCTGGAGTCTGCCGCTGCCCGCCGCCGCGCCGCCAGTGGTGAAGGTGACGGTGCCCGCGGCGGCGGCCCAGCGTGTGGAAGAATACGCGGTGCCGACGACGGTGGGCCCGATTCCAATCTCGGAATTCAACGGAGAGGCACTGCGGCGGCCCACGGGCCGTTCGCTGCCCGCGCCGCTGGACATGGCGGCGGCGCTGTGGTTGTTGGGGGCGCTGTTGCTCGTCTTGGTGCCGCTGGCCCGGTACGGCCTTTGGCGGCGCGGCCTGCGCCGGTGGGACCGGCCCCTTTCCCCGGAGGCGCAGATGCGTTACCGGGCCGCCTGCGAGCGGGTGGGGCTGGCAAAGCCGCCCCAAGCGTGGGAAAACGACATGGTGGAAACGCCGCTGCTGGCAGGTCTTTTCCGGCCCGTGCTGCTGGTGCCCGCGCGGCTGGCGGCGGACGAGGCGCTGGAGGCCATGCTGCTGCATGAGCTGGTGCACGCCAAGCGGCACGACGTGGCGTATAAGCTGGTATTTCTGGCGGCCAGGGCTGTGCATTGGTATAACCCGCTGGCCTGGCTGCTGCTGCGCCGGGCGGGCCAGGACGTGGAATTCGCCTGTGACGAGGCCGTGCTGGCGCTGCCCCAGGCCCCGGACGCCAAGACGTATGGCGGCGCGCTGCTGACGGCGGTGCCGCCCAAACACCCGGCGGCGCTGGCGGCACAGTTCTCCGGCGGCAAAAAAGCGCTGAAACGGCGTTTTGCCGCCATCTTCGACCGGCAGCCCAAACGGGCGGGACGGCCCGTGCTGGCGGTGGCCGCGCTGTTGGCGGTGCTGTGCGCCAGCCTGGCCGCCTGCGAGGTGGCGGCCCAGCCCGTGAAAGAGGCGGTGTCCGGCGCGGCGCAAGGCGCGGCGTCCTCCTCCAAGAGCATGGCATTGCCCGCCAGCGTCACCAGCACGGTGGGCGTGCCCCGCGGCTACCGGCTGTTCCCCGACGGCTCCGCCAGCGGCCTTGGGGAGAACGGCGCCGTATTGGACGAGCAGCTCACCATGCCCGACTTGACAGGCCTCGAGGTCAGCGTCAACGGCATGGGCTGCTGGCTGCCGGACATGGAGGTGGCCTTGGCCGCCGGCGTCACCGGGGACGGCACACTGGTGCTGCTGCGCAGCACCGACCACGGCGCCACTTGGCAGCGCCGGGAGACGCCGGGCAGCTTCGGCACGCCCTTCGCCCTGGATGTGGTGGGCCCCAGCCGCTGTGTGCTGCTGACCTATGAGGACGGCCAGCACGCGGCCCGGGTATACCAGTGCGAATTGGACGAGGACGGCTTCCCCGTGGTACAGGGCGCGCGCAATTACGCGCTGCCCATCCCCAAAAACGCCACCGTGGGGCGCGGGCTGTTCGTCAACTCCTCCATCGGGTTTGTCAGCTACGTCCCGGCCAACGGGCCGTTGGCGACAAAGCCTTATATGCTGGTGACCACCGACGGCGGCGTGCACTGGCGCAAGGAGGACTTTGCCCAGGGCCTCAAAGGCTCGCCCTTCCAAAAATACCGCGCCTGCTGTGTTTTCTACAACGGCGAGCAGGTGGAAGTGCGCTGCTTTACTGACGAGAGAGCCACCCGCGAGGGCATCTCCCTGATCTCGGAGGATTTCGGCCAGACCTGGAGCTGGCGGTGGCGCGTCGCCGATTTGGCTGGGGTCCATTGGGAAGTGCCGGGTCCGCCGAAAGAGAGTGCACGTGAATCCTCTGATATCGCGCTGATCGAATATCTAAATGCTCATGAGGAAACTTATCAAGCCATCGTCTGTATGGACAAAGAGCTGCTGCCTTGGGCCGAGAGCGGTTTGACGGAAGCCCAGCAACTGGCTTGGGAAAATGCGCTGAACAAGGGCGCCCAACTGGGCTGGGTCCAGCTGGACAAGTCGTACCAAAAATTCTTTTTGCTGGAGCAGCAGGGGGCCAACTGGGCCGTGACGAGTATGTCCCAGCGCATGGAATTAGACGCGCAATTGCGGGATTGGTATTTAAAAGATGCGGAGGAAAGCATCAAGGAACGGGAATGGGCAGAAGCTCAAATCGAACTGGACGCCTACCTCCGAGACAACGGCACACCGCGCACGCCCCAGGAGGCCGCCCGGCTGAAAGAGCTGCAGGATAGATACGACGAAGCCAGCCGCGAGTGGGAGGAATGGACGGCGCAGCGGTCAACTTC
>CATXYA010000244.1 GCA_958403605.1 uncultured Oscillospiraceae bacterium | reverse complement strand
AGAGACCGCCATGGAATACACGGTAAAACAGCAGGCTGACCTGGCGGGCGTGACGGTGCGCACCCTGCATTGGTACGATGAAAAAGGCTTGCTGCACCCTGCGCGCACCACGCAGGCGGGCTACCGGGTATATGGGACAAAAGAAGTGGATACGCTGCAGACCATTTTGTTCTACCGGGCGCTGGGCATGCCGCTGGGCGAGATCAAAGCCCTGCTGGCGGACCCCGCTTTCCACCGCCTGGCGGCGCTGCGGCGCCACCGCACGGCCCTGAAACAGGAGCGCGCGCGGCTGGACGCTTTGTTGGCGACGCTGGACAAGACCATCCAAACGGAAGAAGGGAAAACAAGCATGACCGATCAAGAGAAATTCGAGGGCTTCAAACAGCAGCTCGTGCAGGAAAATGAGCGGAAGTACGGCGAAGAAGTGCGCCAGAAATACGGCGATGAGGCGGCGGACGCCTCGAACCGCAAGCTGCTGCATTTGAGCGAGGAGCAGTACAGCCGCATGCAGGCGCTGGGCGAAGAGATCAACGCCGCGCTGGAGGCCGCCGTCCGCGCCGGGGAGGACCCCGCCGGGGAGACGGGCCGCCGCATCGCGGCGCTGCACAAGGAGTGGCTGGGCTTTACCTGGCCCCAGTACACGAAGCAGGCCCACTGCGGCCTGGCCCAACTGTACGTGGCCGACGAGCGCTTTACCGCCTATTACGACGGCAAGGTGCCGGGCTGCGCCCAATTTTTGTGCGACGCCATCACGGCGGCCACGCAGGAGTGATAAAAACAGCGCGCGTTTGTAAAACGCGCGCTGTTTCTTTTGATGGGGGAGGTTTACGGTCTTCGCCTGACATGCAGGACGGCGGCCAATGGCCGCCGCTACGGATAGAAGGGAACGTCGATAAGCGCCCCCTCATCCGGCTGGCACAAAGCGCCAGCCACCTTCCCCCACCGGGGGAAGGCAACGCGGGCGGCGTCCCGCCGCCCTGCTCTTACTTGTGGAAAATTTTAAGTAAGCATAAAGCTACGTTGTTTTTCCGCGAAAGCAAGGAAAAACAAAAGCCTTCCCCCGGTGGGGGAAGGTGTCAGCCGCTGCGCGGCTGACGGATGAGGGGGCGCCCGCGGGCGTTCCCTTTCTCTTTGCTTGCTGCTGTAACCGCGGATTAACAGGCGGCGGCGTGTCCGCACAGTTTCTCTTTCCTCAAAAAACAAAACGGGCGCGCTGCAAATTTCTTGCCTTGCAGCGCGCCCGCTTTTTTATGCCTGTACCATGGCCGCAGGCTCCTGCTCCAGCTTGCCCGTGGGGAAGCTGACGGTGGCCTTGAACAGATCGCCGTCCGTCTCCACGCGGAAGGTGCCGCCCTGCAGCTCGGTGAAATTTTTGGCAATGGCCAGCCCCAGGCCGCTGCCCTCGGTATTGCGGCTCTTGTCGCCGCGCACAAAGCGCTCGGTGATGTCGCCGGGATCGAAATCCAGCTCGGTGGCGGAGACGTTTTTCATCGTCACCACCGCCTGGCCATCCTGTTCCTCCAGGGTGATATAGGCCCGGCTGCCGGGCAGGGAATACTTGGTGATGTTCACCAGCAGATTTTCATAGATACGGCACGAGCGCTGGCCGTCCAGCACACAGTACAACTTTTCCTCGGGGAAATTCCAGCGGAACTCCACGCCGCTGGCGGCGGTGCGGTCCTCCAGCTCAAACTGGATCTGCCGCAGCAGCGCGCCCAGCTCCACGGTTTCGCGGCGGAACTCCACGTTGCCCGTGGCGGCCTTGCTCACCTCAAACAGGTCGTCAATGAGGCGTTTGAGGCGCTGGCTCTTGTTGTCCAGCGTGGCGATATATTCCCGCCGCTGCTCGTCGGTGAGGTTTTCATCCTTGAGCAGATCCACGTAGGTGATGATGGCCGTCAGCGGGGTCTTGAGGTCATGGGAGACGTTGGTGATGAGCTCCGTTTTCATGTTTTGGCTGCGCACCTCCTCGGCCACGGCCTTGGAAAAGCCCGTGCGCACCTCGTCCAGGCTCTCGGCCACCGGCGCCAGCACGCTGTCCGCGGGCAGGGTGGGGACGGGCGTTTTCAGATCGCCCCGGGCCATGCGGGCCGTGGCGTCGCGCACGTCCTGGTACTGCTGCTGCACGCTTTGAAAGTAGTGGCGCAGGATGAAGAAGAGGATGAAGGTGTAAATGATGCAGCCGGCGATGCCGAGGAACCAAAAGCAGCAGCACAGCACCACCAAAAGGAAGTTGGCCAGCAGCTTAAGCAGGGTGCGCTCGATGGGCTGTTTCCAGTCGATGGCCATCACGCGCCGCACGATGCCCGCGCAGCCCCGCCAGATCCAGGCGCCGAAGCGGATGATCCAGCAGCGGCACAGCAGATAGCGGCCAAAGCCGTCGCGCACGCCCATGCCCAGGGAAGCGCCCGCCTGGAACAGCACGAACGCGCCGCACCAGAACAGCAGGAACAGCAGGGCCAGCGCCAGCGTCTCGCTGTCGGTCTGGTTGACGAAAAACAGCGTGCGCAGCGCGCCGGGCAGGGAGTCATCCTGGACAAGGTAGAGCAGATAGCCCGACATTTCGGCCACACACGCGATCACGGCGATCACGGCGGCGGTATACAGCTCCAGCGGCAGCTTGCCCCAAAAGCCGCGTCCGATGCCCAGCCGCCGGGGCAGCGCCAGCAAAAAGCCCAGCACGGCGGCCAGCAGGCTGCAGATAAGGGTGGGGATGAGGAAAAATTGATGGAACATGGTGTTGCGGGCCGGGATATAGTAGGTGAACCGGGCTTCCTCTTCGTTGCGCACCACATAGCCCCGCGCGGGGGAACCGTCGTCGGAGAGCACGAGCTGGCCGGAGTCGTCGTCGTACACCCAGGCGGTGATTAGTGCGCCGTCCTCGGAAAATAAGCGGCCCGTCTCCTGCTCGATATACCAGGGCACCAGATCTCCCTCGGCGGTATAAATGTGCAGATCCTGGTAGACCGAGATCGACTCGTCGCCCCAGAAAATGGAGACGTCCCCGTTCCCTTCGTCCTCTTCGCTGTGGATGGATTGCGGCAGCTCCAGCATGGTGCTGTCACCGTTCTCCATGGCGATAAGGGCCTGGGGATACTCGGAAAACAGCTCCCGCTCCTCGGCAAAGAAGCGGTCGGTCTGGCGCTGGGCCCACTCGGCGCCGATGCCGAACAGCACGCCCGTCACCAGCGTCACTGCCGCCAGTGTCACCAGGAACCGCCAGGGATTAAATTTTTTCGATCTTGTATCCAATGCCCCACACCACTTTCAAATATTTGGGATTGCGCGTGTCGTATTCGATCTTGCTGCGCAGGGTGCGCAGATGCACCATCACGGTGTCGGTGTTCACCGCCCGGTCGTTCCACACGCGCTCGTAGATCTCCTCGGCGGAAAACACCCGGCCCGGATTTTTCATCAGCAGCGCCAGAATTTTGAATTCCAGCGGCGTCAGCTTCACGGGGTCGCCGTCCACCGTCAGGCTGGCGGCGTCCTCGTCCAATTCCAGCCCGCCCACGGTGTACACGTTGGCCCGCGGCGCGGGCGCCTGGCCCGCCAAACGCAGAAACCGCTCGTACCGCCGCAGATGGCTGTTCACCCGGGCCAGCAGCTCCATGGGCACAAACGGCTTTGTCACATAGTCGTCGGCCCCCATGTTCAAGCCGGTGATCTTGTCGATGTCCTCCGATTTGGCGCTCAGCATGATGACGGGGAAATCATGCTGTTCCCGCAGCTTCATCACCATGGTGATGCCGTCCATCACGGGCATCATCACGTCCACGATGGCAAGGCTGACGGGCTGGCGCTCCAAAAGCTCCAGCCCCTCCTTGCCGTTGGCCGCCCCGTGGACAAAATATCCTTGATTGCGCAGGTAGATGGCCACGCCCTCGCGGATCTCGGCGTCGTCCTCCACCACCAAAATATGTGTTTCCATTCGCTTCCTCCGCCTGTATGAGATAGTGCTATTGTATCACATCCAGGTCAGGAAGCACACACCAATTCCTGCCGCAATGCCTTTTTGGCCCGGTAGAGCTGCGTGTGCACGGTTTTCACCGGGCGGGCCAGCTTGGCGGCGATGGCCTCGGCGTCCCAATCGTGCAAAAAGTACAGGGCGCACACCGTGCGGTAGGGCTCGGCCAGGCCGCCGATGTGCCGGCGCACGTTCTGGGCGC
>CATXYA010000243.1 GCA_958403605.1 uncultured Oscillospiraceae bacterium | reverse complement strand
GGGGTTCCAAGCACGGTTAGCACGGCGATGGGAGTGAGAAACTTTGATCCCAAAGGCCACGCCCTTGCCGCAGCAATCACATTTAGCCATTTGTACTGCACCTCCTCTTTCAAGTAGCTTTAATAGAATAGCAAATTTACGCAGAAAATGCAAGTGGTTTGTCCCAAATTATTTCTTTTTCTGAAAGAATTTGTATTCCGTTCCGTTTTTGATGCGCTGGAGATTGGCGCGGTGCAGCCAGATGACGAGCCCCCCCACAATGACCGCCCCCAAGGTGGCGGTCGCCACGCTGGCGGCCGGGGCGCGTAAGTAAAACTGATAGTACAAAAACGTGACGACGGGATAGACTGCCGCGCAGCAGACGGAGGACAGCGACACCATTTTGCCGCAGGCCAGCACCAAAAAGAAGACCGCCACCAGCGGGATCAGCAATATTGGCTGGATGGCCGCGATGGTGCCCGTGGCCACGCTGACGGCCTTGCCGCCCTTGAAGCCGAAATACACGGGATACACATGGCCGATGACGGCGAAAAACGCGGCCAGATAGATGCCGATGATCTCCATCTCGGAATAGGCGGCGCCGTTGAAATGCCCGGCAAAAAACCATTTCGCCAGCAGCACTGCCGCCACGCCCTTGCCGATGTCCCCAACAATGGTGAGGGCAGCGGCGCCCTTGCCGAAGGTGCGCAGTACATTGGTCATGCCCGCGTTGCCCGAGCCGAAGGTGCGGATGTCCTGATGGAACAACAGCTTCGTGACAATGATGGAAAAGCTGAGGGACCCCAGCAGATACGGAATGACCGCGCAGAACAGCACGTAAAGCAGCAAGTCCTTGCCCATGACTGATTCCTCCCTCACAGTGTGATCTCAGTTATGCTTTTTCTCCCCGCTCCCGCAGGATGATGCGGATGGGCGTGCCCTCCAGGCCGAAGGTCTCGCGGATCTGGTTTTCCAGATAGCGCTGATAGGAAAAGTGGAACAGCTTCTTGGCGTTGCAGAAGCAGACGAACGTGGGCGGGCGGGTGCCGATCTGGGTCATATAATAGATCTTCAGATACCGGCCTTTGTCGGAGGGCGGCTGCACGCGGGCCGTGGCCCGTGCCAGCAGCTCGTTCAGCATGCCCGTGGTCACGCGCATGGCGTTTTGACTGTCCACAAATTTGATGAGCTCGAACAGGCGGTCCAGCCGCTGGCCCGTTTTGGCGGAGATAAAGATGATGGGCGCATAGGACATAAAGCTGAAATCGTTCATCAGCTTTTTGCGCTGGACGTCCATGGTCTTGTCGTCCTTTGCCACCGCGTCCCACTTGTTGACGGCGATGATGCAGGCCTTGCCCTGCTCGTGGGCATAGCCCGCCACCTTCGAATCCTGCTCGGTGAAGCCTTCCAGCGCGTCGATCATGATGACGCACACCGTCGCGCGCTCCACGGCCGCCAGGCTGCGCAGCACGCTGTAGCGCTCCACCCCGTCCTCTACTTTACCGCGTTTGCGCAGGCCCGCCGTGTCGATAAAGGTAAACTTGCCATATTGATTTTCCACGTCGCTGTCCACGGCGTCCCGGGTGGTGCCTGCCTCGTTGGCCACGATCATGCGGTCCTCGCCCAAAATGCGGTTGACAAGGCTGGACTTGCCCACGTTGGGCCGCCCGATCACCGCCACGCGGATGCGCTCGTCCTCTTCCTCTCCGCCCTGCGGCGCGGGCAGATAGGCGCACACCGCGTCCAGGATATCGCCGGTGCCGTGGCCGTGCACGCCCGAGACAGGATACGGCTCGCCCAGCCCCAGGGAGTAAAAATCATACAATTCCAGCGGCGGCTCGCCCACGCGGTCCACCTTGCTGACCACTAAGATCACCGGTTTGCCCGAGCGCATCAGCATCGCCGCGATATCCGCGTCCTGCGCCGTGACGCCCGCGTGGATATCGGTGATGAAAAGGATGGCGTCCGCCATATCGATGGCCAGCTGCGCCTGGTTGCGCATGTGCAGCAGGATGCCGTCGTCGATCTCCGGCTCGATGCCGCCGGTGTCCACCAGCAGGAATTCCTTGCCCTGCCACTCGCAGTCCCCATACAGCCGGTCCCGCGTGACGCCGGGGGTGTCCTCGACGATGGCCAGCCGCTGGCCGATCAATTTATTGAACAGGGTCGATTTGCCCACGTTGGGCCGCCCCACGATTGCAACGATTGGTTTTGCCATAGGTCTCTCCTTCTCATTTCAGCAGCGCTGTCAGCAGGTCGCCGCCGCGGGTGGGCATGATGCGCACCCGCACGCCCAGCGCCTGCTCCAGCTCCTTCACCGTGACGTCGTCCAGGAATTTGTCCTGTTCTTCCCGCAGCATGACCTCCGGGATGCCCAGAGTATGGCTTTTCAGTTTCCCTTGCAGCTGTTTTTTCAGGTCCGTGCCCGTCACCAGGCCCGCCACGGTGACATTGCCGCCGAAAAAGTCATTTTTGATGCAGTGTACGGTGATCTTCACCTTGCGGCACACCGTTTGCAGCGTATCCGCCAGATTTTTGAGGAGCGGATAGGCCAGCTCCCCGGTGGCAAGGTCGATGCGGCGCGGCAGCAGCGGCGGTTTCATATCGGGCAGCGCCTCCAAGAACTCGTCGTGCAAGGTGCGCCACATGCCCACGCCGTTTTCCAGCTGCGGGAAGCCGTCGTAAAATTCGTAGGGCGGGATGGGCCGTTCCACCAGCAGATACCACTCGTCCCCAGGATAAATGATGCGCACGCCGTGCTGCTGACGATAGCGTTCCCCATATTCCTCTAAAATATCGAGCACCTGCCCCGCCGTCTCCTGGTCATACGGTTCCAGGGGATACAGGCCCTCCCGGTACCGCGTCAGGCCGCTGGGCACGGCGGCGATGCTCTGCACCGCCGGGTAAAGCCCGGCCAGCTTCTCGATGCTCTGGCGCAGCCTGTCCCCGTCGTTGACGCCGCGGCACAGCACCAGCTGGCAGTTCATCTCGATGCCCGCCGCCGCAAATTCGTCGATGTACCGCAGCACCTCGCCCGCGTGCTTATTTTTCATCATGGTCACGCGCAGCTCCGGGTCCACCGTGTGGACGGAGATGTTGATGGGCGAGATGTGCATTTTTTTGATGCGCTCCACTTCCCGGGGCACCAGATTGGTGAGCGTGATGTAATTGCCGAAGAGGAAGGACAGCCGCTCGTCGTCATCCTTAAAGTACAAGGTCTCCCGCAGGCCCTTGGGCAGCTGGTCGATGAAGCAGAACATGCACTTGTTTTTGCAGGAGTGTTTTTTGTCGATGAGATAGCTCTCAAAATTGCAGCCCAAGGGCTGATATTCCTCTTTTGTAAGCGTCATGTATTCCAGCTTGCCGCCGCGCATGAGCGCCAGCTCCAGCCGGGCGCCGGAGGAATAGAACTCGTAGTCCAGCATGTCGTTGATCTCATTGCCGTCAATGGAGAGCAGCGTCGTGCCTGCCAAGTTTACTTTTTTCGCCGGGGAATCCGGGTCTGTGCCAATGATCTTTACCGCCAAGCCGGCGCCTCCTCTCTGCAGGTCTTCTGGAATCGCCGCAGGCTATTCCAAGCATTTATTTTGTCAAACCATCATTAATAAAAAATAGCCGTAGGCTATTTTTTCGGCCATGTGGGCCGTCCTCGGCCCACGGCCATGGAGATAAACTATTTTTTATTATGTGAGTAACAAAAAATAAGGGAAAGGATATGCTCCTTCCCCTTGTTTCAAGAAGCGGGTCACGCTTCCTTTTTGATGATTTCCTTGCCCTTATAGTAGCCGCAATTGCCGCATACCTGATGGGGAAGTTTATACTCGCCGCACTGCGTGCATTTCGTCAGCGTGGGAGTGGTCAGCTTCCACACGGAGGAACGCCGTTTGTCGCGTCTTGCCTTGGAAACCTTTCTCTTGGGTACTGCCATGTTAGCACCTCCTCAACAATGCGTATTCAAAGGATCAGTTGTTTTAATATGGACAGCCGTTCGTCCACAGCAGCACCATTGGTTTCCTGTGTGCAAGCACAAGGTTTTCGGCAGCCGCAGACCGGGCATAGCCCTGCACAATCGTCGCTGCAAAGCAGCACGGTCGGCACCTCGAGCACCAGCTCGGAGTAGCAAAGTTCTTTGACATCCAGCCTGCCCTCTTTGGTGAAAGGAAGCTCGGCGTCCGGATCGGAGAAATCCGCCTTC
>CATXYA010000242.1 GCA_958403605.1 uncultured Oscillospiraceae bacterium | reverse complement strand
GATTTTAGCAAGTAGTAGCAGGGAGGCGAAGCCTCCCGCGTTCGCCTTCCCCCGGCGGGGGAAGGTGGCGCAAAGCGCCGGATGAGGGGGCGCGCAGGGGGCTGCCCTTTTGCACAAAGAAACGCTTGGGGATCCCCCTTCCCCTTTTCTTAAAAAATACGCCCCGGGCATGGCGTTAAACTGCGTCCGGCCAACGAGATGCGACCTCGTAAAAAGCGTATGGCGGAAAGGAGCGGCATATGAAACGCGAAGACTTGAAAAACCTGGGATTGACACAAGAGCAGACCGAACAGGTGATGGCCCTGCACGGGGCCGACATCGAGCGACAGAAGAGCGCCGCGGCGGCCTTGGCCGCCGAGCGCGAGGCGCTGGCCGGGAGGCTGGCGGAGGCCGCGGGCAAGCTGGAGGGGTACGACCCCGCCTGGCGCGAAAAAGCGGCCGAGGCCCGGCAGGAAGCCGAGGCCAAGGTGGCAGCGCTGGAGCGCCGCCAGGCGCTGGCGCAGCAGGCGGCGGGGCTTCATTTTTCCAGCGAGAGCGCGCGGCGGGCTTTTGTGGCGGACCTGGAGGCCAAGGACCTGCCCTTTGAGGACGGGAAGCTGGCCGGGTTTGAAGAATTCGTACAGGCTTACCGGGAGGCCGACCCCGGCGCGTTTGGCACAGCGGCGCCGCTGCCTGCCATCGTGCGGCCCACAGACGGCGGCGCCGGTGCCGCCGTGACGAGAGAGGCGTTTGCGAAAATGGGCTACCGCCAGCGCCTGCAGCTGAAAAAGACCGAGCCCACACTGTATGAACAATTGAAGGAGCGATGAAAAAATGGCTGATACCATGACCAAACTGGCAGATATGATCGACCCCGAAGTGATGGCCGACATGATCTCCGCAAAAATCCCCGCCAAAATCCGCGTGGCGCCCTTCGCCAAGGTGGACACCACCCTGGCCGGGGTGCCGGGCAACACCGTCACCGTGCCGTCCTACGCCTACATCGGCGACGCCGACGACGTGGCCGAGGGCGCGGACGTGAACATCGAGCAGATGACCACCTCCACCAAGCAGGCCACCATCAAGAAAGCCATGAAAGGCGTGTGCCTGACCGACGAGGCCGTGCTTTCCGGCTTTGGCAACCCGGTGGGCGAGGCGGGCAGCCAGCTGGCGCTGTCCATCTCCTCGAAGCTGGACAACGACGCCATGGACGCCCTGCAGACGGCCACGCTGGCCTATGACGGCAGCGCCAAGGCCATCTCCTATGAGGGCATCGTGGACGCCATCGACCTGTTTGAGGAGGAAGTGAACACCGAGAAGGTGCTGTTCGTCCACCCCAAGCAGGTGACGGTGCTGCGCAAGGACCCGAACTTCCTCTCCGCCGACAAATACCAGGCGGGCGTGGCCATGACCGGCGAGATCGGCATGATCGCGGGGGCGCGCATCGTGCCCAGCAAGAAGGTGCCCGTGGTGAAAATGGGCGCTTCCGGCGCCCAGGTGGACTGCTACGCCTGCCCCATCGTCAAGCTGGAGGAGGACGCGGAGACCGAGGACGCTCTGCCCGCGCTGACCATCTATCTGAAACAGGACACCAGCGTGGAGACCGAGCGCAAGGCCCGCAGCCGCAGCACCGAGATCACTGCCGCGAAGTTTTACACCGTGGCGCTGTCCAACGAGGCCAAGGTGGTGCTGGCGAAGTTCAAAAAGTAAGGAGGCGGCCCGCATGGTCTACGCGGACTATCCATTCTACACCGGTACTTACGGCGGCACGGCGGTGGACGCCGCCCGCTGGCCCGCACTGGCTCTGCGGGCCAGCGCCTTTGTGGACAAGCTGACCTACGGGCGGCTGGCCGCGGGGGCGGACGTGACGGACGCCGTGCGCATGGCGGTGTGCGCCGTGGCCGAGGTGGAGGCGGCGCTGGCCGAAGCAGAGGCAGGCGGCAGCCGCGGCATCGCCGCCGAGAACAACGACGGCTACAGCGTCAGCTATGAGAGCGGCGCGGCCCGCGCCGAGGCGGCCGCGCGCGAGCGGCTGGCGGCGGCGGAGCTATTTTTGCGCCGGGGCGACCCACTGCGCTACGCGGGGGCGGCGCCATGCTGACGAACGCGGACGCGACGCTGTACCACAAGACCTACGACCCCGCCCTGCGCACCGACGTTTGGACGCACGCCGCCTTTGCGGGCGTCAACTGGCACGGCGGCCAGGCCGTGGCCGTGGGCCGGGACGGGCTTTCCACCGCCGACGTGTACCGGGTGCGCATCTGCACGGGCGGCCCTTTGGCCGCCGCGCCGGGGGACATTGTGTGCCGGGGCCTCTTCGGCGAAACCGACCCCAAGGCGGCCCGCCGCGCCGCCGCCGAGAGCTTTGTGGTGACGGCGGTGCGCGACGCCCGGCGCGGCACCGCCCGCATGCGCCACTGGGTACTGGAGGGGAAATGATGGACAAGATCACAACGCCCCGCCCCTTGAAGCTGGGCGGCGCAGGCACCCTGACGTGGGACCCCGCCTTCGGCCCCGCGCGCACCCGGCGGTTTGCGGCGGCGCAAAGCTACGTGGACGCCGAGGTGCTGCGCCGCTGCGCGCCCTACATCCCCTATGACACGGGGCGGCTGGCGGCCTCCGGCACGGCGGCGGACGGCGAGGTATGCTGGCAGGCGCCCTACGCGGCGGCGCAGTATTACAGCGCCGCCACGGCCAACGGCAAGCGCGGGCCGTACTGGTTCGAGCGCATGAAGATCGACCACCGGGGCGCCATCCTGCGCGGCGCGGCGGCCCTGACAGGAGGAACGGCCAAATGAACGACACCATGATCGGGGCGCTGCGGGAATACTTTCTCGCCTGCCCCCTGACGGGCGACAGCCGCCTGGGCGTGGATTACCTGCCCGAGCAGGGCGTCGCCTATTCCATCGACGCCACCCCCGCCACGGAGGTGCTGCAGCAGTACGTGGGCGGCAGCAGCCTGCGGCAATACCTGTTTGTGTTCCGCAGCGTGAACGACTACGGCCCCGACGCGCTGCAAAACCTGGCCAACAGCGGCTTTTTTGAGCGGCTGTCGGCCTGGATGGAGCACCAGACCAAGGCGCGCGCCCTGCCCGACCTGGGGCCGGGGCGCACGGCGCGGCGCCTGGAAGCCATGAGCACCGGTTATCTATTCACCGCCGGGCCGGACACGGGAAAGTACCAGATCCAGTGCCGGCTCGTCTATTTTCAAAAAGGAGAACGATGAGATGAAACTTTCCGAATTGATGAAGACCCACACGCCCGACCCCTCTTACGAGGGCTTTTCCACGGCCGACGACTTTGTGCTGGCCATCGATTTTTCCGGCACGGCCACGGGCCCTGACGAGTATGTGGTGGCCCAGGAGGGCATCACGGAGCACTCGGGCGCTTTGAACCCCCAGACCCAGGACACCCAGTACATGCGCGGCGGCGCGCAGACCAACAAGACGGGCAACCAGCGCAGCTTCAAGGTGAGCGGCGACCGCTACATCGGCGACGAGTTCCAGGACGCGCTGGCCTCGCACGCCATCAAGTACGGCAAGGGCCCCGACGTGGTGAAGCCTTACGTGTACTTCAACCTGCTGACCGGCGACGGCGAGCAGGGCAGCCTGTGCATCCAGGTGGAGGACGACCCCGCCGGGGCCGCCGGGGAGAACGCGGGCATTTCGGCCACGCTGTCCGCCCGCGGCACGCCCACCGAGTACACCTACACGCCTGCTGTGGAGGGCTGAACGGGACTTCCCGGTTGCTGATTAAACGCGCTGCCCATGCTTTGGGCGGCGCGGAAGAGTTCCGCCTGGGGGCGGCCTGCGGGCCGCCCCGGCGGGGCTTTCCCCTTTTTCCTTTCCCGTGGGCGGGCCACGGTTGGAGCGGTTGGGCCGGCCCGCGGGAGCTTCGGCGGCCAATGGCCGCCGCTACCGGGGAACGGAGCCGCTTGATTGGGCAGGCTCGCGGGCGCCCCGGCGGCCAATGGCCGCCGCTACCGGGGAACGGGGTTGCTTGATAGGGCAGGTTCGCGGGCGCCTCGGCGGCCAATGACCGCCGCTACTGGGGAACGGGGTTGCTTGATCGGGCAGGTTCGCGGGCGCCTCGGCGGCCAATGACCGCCGCTACTGGGGAACGGGGTTGCTTGATTGGGCAGGCTCGCGGGCGCCCCCTCATCCGTCAGCCGCTTTGCGGCTGCCACCTTCCCCCACCGGGGGAAG
>CATXYA010000241.1 GCA_958403605.1 uncultured Oscillospiraceae bacterium | reverse complement strand
TGTTGTTTTCTAGATAAGTCAGTTCGATTTTGGTAAGAGCAGCGTCATCGAAAGAAAAAGCTCCGTAGAAGTCATTTCCGTCACGTATGAAGATTTTGTTATCGATAAAGCAATCAAAAGCGGCGCCGCCAGCTAAACGGGTCAAGGGAGGGATGTCTTGCGTAAACAAAGTTGTTTCGTTTGTTTTAAAGCTATGCTTCATTATGGCATTCTGTTCGGCAACATAGTAGAAATAGCTGTCAGAAAGCATTCGTCCATTACTATATCCTATTCGGGCTTCTTCACTTCCCCACACCCAGACTTCGGAGCAAGAACCGGTAGTAACATCAACGGAACTAAATGTGTAAGTGATGGGAGGGTAATCCGATTCTTTAGATTCAATAGCACTTTTTGCACCAGAGATATCTAAAATAATAATTGAATGATCCACTACACCTTCAAGCGAAATAATATGAGAATAGTCCCAGTGTTGAAGTATAGAAACTTCACCACTAGTAATATCAATTTTTATTAAATCGAAAGATTGAGTTACGCCACCTTCGATTGTCTCAAAGCTTTTTCGGATACAATACAACCCATTGCCATCGCTAACAAAAGGTCTTTCTAGGCTTTCTCCAGAAGAAAGTTTCAATAATTTTGTTTCATTTTGCCCGTCTAAATCTTTGCGGATAATTTGGGGTGGAACACCGTTTTCGAGTCCAAAAGTGTTTCCGGGGAAGACAAAATAGATATATTGATTATCCGAAAGCAGGATCGCACCTCCAGACTTAGGAGGGAACCAACCTGTACATGTTTCAGAATTATGCATACAGCCGGGTTGGCTGCAAAGAATGACTTCCTCGCCTAATTGGAAATCAAGATAAGTTATATTTAAGGAACCATCATTACGAGCAATTAGCCCGTACAAGCCTTTTTCGGTTGGACAACCCCAAGAAATATCTTCTCGAAGACCAGAAACAACTTGCAACATCTCCATGGGTTGCTGAACAGGATCCTTTTGTATTTCACCAGATGAAGAGAAATCGCTTTCGCTTGTTTTATTTTGAGCTAACTGCGAAAAAGAAGAACAAGAACATAGCATGTTTAACAAAAGAATACAGCATATCGCGAAACTTATTTTTTTCATTAGCGTAAATCCTTTCCAGCCAAGACGGAGTAACCTATTAAATTATCCGGTCGGCAGTTAGCCGACCGGATAAAGAGAATTAACTTAGTGACTATAGTACCAAGTGTTATAACCACCAGTACTCCAAACAACATTACCACCAGCGCCAGTAGAAGATAACCGATATGGGTAATTTGCAAGTTTAATATAGTTGATACCGTAATAGCAAAGAGCATCATCTTCATTTCCATTAAGGGGAAAAAGATTACAATTATTGTTACTAGTGTTGATGTTTAAACAATAATTGGTTCGATAAGAATCGCTAACAGTGGAACGCACATATCCTGTCATTGCGTTGATATCAACGTATTGAAGTTCCCATAACTGATCTGGTCCAATCGAGGAGGTCACATAATCGGTTACATTGCGGTTTTTAAAGTTTTCAGAGTAGTTACCATAGCAGTTTAACAATCCATTGGTATTTTCATTAGAAATAGTTCCTGCCGCAAACGCCGGGACAGCCATGGCTACCACCATAATAACACAGAGTGCCATTGCGAACAATTTTTTCTTCATCGAATTTCAGTCCTTTCATTTCAAATTTTCACGAGTGGATACGTACTTTTTCAAGATCCCCGCCGCGGCCGCCGACAGGGAATTGAAACTTGATTATTTGCCGGACTGTTCCGGCGGAAGCTTGGGGGCGGTCATGGGCCGCTCGGGCTGGTAATAGGCAAGCTCGCAATCGGGCGGCCACTTGCCTTCTTCCCGGCGCACCACGTCATTCGCCAGCTTGGCTGCCCGCTGCAGCAGAATTTGTTGTAACGTTTTCTTCATTTGAATTCCTCCTTTTGGATTGTTCCAATAACAGGGAACCGGCAGCTGCCATGATCCCCAGGACAACGGAAAGAAATTGCGGTGTTTTGCCCCACAGGGCCAACGCCAAAGCGGCGGCATTTTCCAAAGCCAATACCCGGCGTGTAAGTTTGCGGCAGGCCCCCGCTTCGGCGGCTGTGGCGTGCAGCTGCCAGGGCAGCAAGGGCGCCGTGGCGGCGATGGCGGCGTCGCCGGCAAGCAGCGCCATCCCGGAGCAGAGGAGGGGCGCCGCCGCCAGCAGCGGCAGCAGCACGGCCAACGAGAGCCACACCTGTGCCACAGAAAGCAGCAAACACCGCCACGGCGTCCCTGCGTGATAGCCGCCCGCACGGCGGCGCAGCAGGAAAAAAGAAAAGAGGAAGGAAAACGCTTCCCAAGGCCCGGCAAAAAAACAGCCCAGGCCGAACAGCAGCAGGGACCCGGTAAAAGAAAGAAGCCTGCGCTGGAAAGCGTAGCGGAGCCAAGGAACTGCATCTTCCGCCAGAAGCCCCTGTTGAACCAGAGTTTCGGCAAAACGCTGCAAAAGATCCATTCGGCACCGCCCTCTTTCGAGCACAGGCTACCATTTTCACACTTTTTAAACAAGAGATTCTTCCTGAACTACAGAAATTCTTCCTGAACTACATCCCGGAAGGCAAAAATACGGTGCATTGAAACCAGCCGCCCTCGTAGGAAACGGATTCCTCGCCGCCATGCTTTTGGATAATGCGGCGTACATTTTGCAGGCCGTAACCGTGGTTGAGGATGTCCGGTTTGGTGGTCGCCAGCGGCTGTGCCAGCGAGACGGGCGGAGAGGTGTTGCGCAAAACCAGCACCAGCGCCCCGCCCGCATCTAAAGCCATTTTCATCTGCACCACTTTGGTGGTTTCGCAGCGCGCCGCGGCCTCGATGGCGTTGTCCAACAGGTTGGACAGCAGCGTCACCAGTTCCCCGTCCGACAGGCAAAGGCTGCCCAGGTCGCCCAAGGTATAGGTGACGGCGACGCCTTGCCCTTTTGCCTCGTCATATTTTTGGCTGAACAAGACATCCAGCAGGGGATGGTTGGTGTGGACGACCAGGGTTTGCGCGGGCGGATGCTGAAACCACGAGGCCGCGTAACGGGCCGCCTCGTCATATTGCTGCGTGTCGATCAACCCCTGCACGGCCTGCATGTGGCTGCGGAAATCATGCGTCAGGGCACGCTGTTTGCTGTAGGCCGCCTCCAGGGCCTGCAGCTTGTCCAGGTTGTTCTGCATTTGCTGGTTCAAAACTTGATAGGCGCTTTTTAAGCGCGTCTCCTGGTCCAGCTTGTCCCACAAAAGGATAGAAGCCATATTGCACAGCAGCAACGCCACCGTCTCCGCCAACACCCAGGCGGAGGCACCGCCTTCCTGCAAAATAGAGGCGGTGAGCGGCACCATACTGAGAATGCTGAACAGGGGGACCATGAGGATGAACAGCCCGATATAGGGGGGCAGAACAGAGGGGCCGCGCCGGTTCCATTTGCCGAAGGTCTTCAGCAGATAAGCCACTGTCAAAACAACCACTTTGGCGGTGAAGCCGCTGAACAGGTAAATGGCCTCGGCCTCCACAAAGCTGTCATAGGAAAGGCTGAACAGCCGCATGGTGGCCGCCATGACAAAAAGCTCTTCGGCGTAGCAAACCCCATATTGGGCAAACCGCAGCAGCAGCTTTTGCCACACAGGCCCTTTGTAATTGAGGTGGGCAAACAACAGCTGCAGTAAGGTGCCGCCGGTGAACTTCCACCAAAACTCATAACCGGGGGCAAAACGCTGGCCCCAAAACATGAGCTGGACGGCCCCCTCCCACAGCAAAAACTGGGCCCACAGCGGCAGGGGCGGTTTGGCCTTGCGCTCAAAAAAAGCGTCATACAATAAAAGTGTCGTCAGCAGCTCGGTGAAAGACAGCAAAATGCTGAAAAAGGTGCCCATCATGCCTACTGCCTCCCTTGGATGCTCATATAACGCCGCAAAATCTCTTTCTGCTTCTGGCGGCTGCACGTCAGCGTTGTGCCGTCGGATAAAAAGAGCGTCAGGCTTTTTAAACCCGTGACACAGGCCATGTTCACCAAGTAACTGCGCTGGATGCGGATAAAATCGCGGTCGTCCAGCCTTGCTTCTACCCCAGAAAGCGTG
Organism: uncultured Oscillospiraceae bacterium; assembly: GCA_958403605.1. Classification (GTDB taxonomy): domain Bacteria; phylum Bacillota; class Clostridia; order Oscillospirales; family Ruminococcaceae; genus Ruthenibacterium. Next base: position 69 of record CATXYA010000241.1, on the reverse strand, counting down.
TCGTAGATCAAATGTTGCGTGGGCGGTGTGGTGTTCAAATGCAGTTTCACGTTATGGCCCACGCTTTCA
>CATXYA010000240.1 GCA_958403605.1 uncultured Oscillospiraceae bacterium | reverse complement strand
GGACGGCCCCGCCGAGGGCTGGCGGCCCCGGCAGCAGCTGGCCGCCACCGCCGCAAGAGGGGAAAACTACCCCGGCGGCGCCTGCCTGGCGCCGGACGGCACGCTGTTTTTGGCAAACCGCGGCGTCGATACCCTGGCTGCCTTCCGCACGGAAAAAACGGGCCTGACGCCGCTGGGCGAATGGCCCGCGGGCGGCTGCTGGCCCCGCTGGGTGGCAGCTGCCGGGGAATACGTGCTGGCGGCGTGCCAAAAAAGCGGCCTCCTCACCTGTCACCGCTGGCGCGGCGGGCAGCTTACGCTGTGCGGCACGCTGGCGCTGCACGGCGCTTCCTGCGTGGTGACAGACCTCGGGTGAGGCCCAAAGGAGAGAATGGAATGAAACGAACGGTTTGCCTTTCGGCGGACTGGCAGGTTTGCGGCTTTGCGCCGGACGTGTTTGACGCCGGGCGCTTTTGGGCGGGGGAGCTGGCAGAAAAGTGGCTGCCTGCCGCCATACCCTGCGACGTGCACACGCTGCTGATGCGCCGCGGCCTGCTGGCGGACCCCGCCCTGGGCGCGGGCGACGGCAAAAGCGCCTGGGTGGAGCGCTGGGTCTGGGCCTACCGCACCACATTTTCCCTGACGGCGGAGGACCTGGCCGCCGCGGGGCGAGAATTGTGTTTTTACGGCCTCGATACTTATGCGGATATTTTCCTCAACGGTACGCTGCTGGCACACACGGAAAACATGCTGGTGGAGCACGTGGTGGACCTGGGCGCGGCGGCCCGCGCCGGGGAGAATCAGCTGACCATCCTCTTCGCGCCCTTTGCGGCCACCAGCCTGCAAAAGCCGCTGCCGGAGGATTTCTGGATCAACTACGCGCCCGAGCGCGCCTATGCCCGCAAGGCCGCCTATCAGGTGGGCTGGGATTGGACGCCCCGGGTGTGCACCGTGGGCGTGTGGCGGCCCGTGGAGCTGCGGGTGCGCACGGGCGGCGTTTTGGACGGCGTGCAGGTGCAGACGCTGGCCCTGGAAAACGAAAACACCACGGCGCGGCTGCGCCTGACCGCCCAGGCGCGGCCTGGGGACGGCCCCCTGCGCCTGCGCTACACGGTGCTGGACGGGGAGACGCCCGTTGCCGCCCTGGAAACACAGGAAGCAGAATGCCGGCTGGCGCTGGAGCGCCCGCGGCTGTGGTGGACGCACGATCTGGGCGCGCCGCACCTGTACACCCTGCGCGCCGAGCTGCTGGACGGCGGCGGGGCCGTGCAGGACTGGCTGGAGCAGCCCTTCGGCGTGCGCACGCTGGACGTGTGCACCCGGGACGAGGCCACCGGCGAAGCCCGCTTTGTCATGCGGCTCAACGGTGTGCCGCTGTTTGCCCGCGGGGCCAACTGGGTGCCGCTGTCGAACCGCCCCGGCGCGCTGACGGACGCAGACTACGAGACGGCGCTGCGCCGCGCCCGGGACGCCAACATGAACACCCTCTGCCTGTGGGGCGGCGGCATCTACGAGCATGACGCCTTCTACCGCTTCTGTGACCGGGAGGGCCTGCTGGTGTGGCAGTACTTCATGTTCGCCTGCGGCGAGTACCCGGATTTCGACGAGGCGTTTGTCTCCAACGTACAGGACGAGGTGGAAAAGGCCGTGCGGCGGCTCTCCTCGCACCCCTGCATCGCCCTGTGGGTGGGCAATGTGGAAAGCCAGATGCTGTGCGACAAGATCGGCCTGGGCCGCCCCATGTACGGCCAGCGCCTGTTTGAGACGCTGATCCCCGGCTGGCTGGCCCGGCTGGACCCCACGCGCCCCTATCTGCCCAGCTCGCCCTGGGGCGGGCCCACGCCCAACGCCATGGAGGCGGGGGACCGGCACAACTGGGACGTGTGGTTCAACGACATCCCCTACAGCGATTACACCCAGGACACCACCTGCTTTGCCAGCGAGTTCGGCCTGCACGCCGCGCCCAGCCTGGAGGTCATCCGGCACACCACCGGCGAGGACGACCCCGCGCTGGACAGCTTTGCCGTGCGCTACATGAACCGCGATCAAAGCCTCGACCGCATGGAATACTATCTTGACGCCTACACCGGCCGCCCGGCGGACCTGCGCGCTTACATCGCGGACACCATGCTCATCCAGGCGCTGGCGCTGCAGTGCGCCTGCGGCCATTACCGCCACCGCTGGCCCGCCTGCGCGGGCGCGCTCATCTGGCAGCTGAACGATTGCTGCGGCGCCCACAGCTGGAGCATCGTTGACAGCCTGGACATCCCCAAGGCCGCCTGGTACTACCTGCGGCAAAGCTTTGCGCCCGTGGCGGTGTATCTGGAGGAAGTGGACGCCGCTGCCACCCGCGTGTGGGCCATGAACCACGGCCCCGCGGCCTGCGCGGTGCACCTGGATCTGGAATTGGGCGATTTTCTGGGCCTGAGAGCCTATGAGGAACCGCTGGACTTCCGGCTGGACGCCGGGGAGGTGCGCTGCGTGAAAACGGTGCGCGCGGGCGGACGCTTCGTGCCCAACGTGGCGCTGGCGAACCGCCCCCGCCTGTACTACCTGGCCGCGCGCCTCGGCGGCGAAGCGCGGCCCACGGTGCGTTTTTTTGAGCGCCCCAAGGACTTGCTGCTGCCTCCCGCGCCGCTGGACGTGCAGTGGCAGCCCGGCCGGGTGACGGTCTCGTGCCCCGTGTTCGCCCAATTCGTCCATTTGGAGGGCACACTGGCGGGTTTTGCCATCGAGGACAACTATTTCGACTTGCTGCCCGGCCAGTGCCGGACGCTTTGCTTCACCGATGCCGCTGGGCTTGGCCCCGCCGCCCGCGCGCTGCGCTGGACGGCCCGCAATCCGGCCCGGTGAACAGAAAGGAACTGTGATGAAATACGATCTGCTTTTGACCGGCGGCCGGGTGCTGGACCCGGCCAACCAGGTGGACGGCGTGCTGGACGTGGCCGTCAAGGACGGCAAGATCGCCGCCGTCGGCGAAAATTTGCCCCGCGCGGGCAAGGTGCTGGACGTGCGCGGCTGCATTGTCACGCCGGGCCTCATCGACATGCACTGCCACTGCTACCCCTTCTTCCCGCCCGCAGCGGACAGCCTGGAGACCATCCATCCGGACGCCCACATGTTCCAAAACGGCGTCACCACGGCGGTGGACGCGGGCACCTGCGGCTGGCGGGATTTCATCCGCTTCAAGGAAACCGTCATCGACAAGGCGCGCGTGCGCGTACTGGCCTTCCTCAACATCGCCTCCACGGGCATGGTGCACATGGAGGGCGAGCAGGACTGCCGCGAGTTCCATCCCGGCCTCACCGCCGAAATGGCGCAGGCCTATCCGGAGGCGGTGGTGGGCTTCAAAACGGCCCACTACTGGGTGGGCATCCCCTTCGACGAGGCCCATGCGCCCTGGGCGTCCGTGGACAGCATGGTGAAGGCCGGCGAGCTGGCGGGCCTGCCCTGCATGGCAGATTTCCAGCCCAACGGCCCCACGCGCACGTACCAGGACCTCGTCCTGCATCATCTGCGCCCCGGCGATATCCACACCCACGTTTACGCCCAGCAGTTCCCCATTTTGGATGAAGCGGGCAGGGTGAACGATTTTCTGTTCCAGGCGCGCCAGCGGGGCGTCTGTTTCGACCTGGGCCACGGTGCGGGCAGCTTCTGGTTCCGCAACGCCGTGCCCGCCCTGCGCCAGGGCTTTGGCCCCGACACACTCTCCACCGATCTGTATCTCGACAACGTGGCCGGGCCGGTCATCGGCCTGCTGCACGTGATGTCGAAGTACCTCAGCATGGGCATGCCGCTGGAAGAGGTCGTTTTCCGCACCACGGCCCGCCCGGCCCAGGTGCTGCGCCGTCCCGGGCTGGGTACGCTCTCGGTGGGCGGCTGCGCCGATATCGCCGTGCTGCGCACGGTGGACGGCCCCGTGGCCTTCGCCGATTCGGGCCGCGCCCGCATGCAGGGCGATCAGCGCATCGAGTGCGCGGCCACCCTGCGTGCCGGGGAACTGGTGTACAACCCTTGGGCCCTGGGCATGCCCGATTGGCAGGACGCCCCCGCGCCCTACTGGACGGCCCCCGGCGTGCTGCCCTGAGGGGAGCGGAAGAACAGGAAAAAACAGAGGAGCCGCGCAAGCGGCTCCTCTGTTTTGCTGTTTATGACTGCGCACAGGGGGCAGAGCGCAAGGCTTTGGAAGGGGGGGAGGTGCGCGGGCGCCCCCTCATCCGTCAGCCGCAAAGCGGCTGCCACCTTCCCCCACCGG
>CATXYA010000239.1 GCA_958403605.1 uncultured Oscillospiraceae bacterium | reverse complement strand
CGCGTTGCCGTGGGACACGCCGGTGTAGTAAAATTTTTCGATGCCCATCGCCTGTGCGAAGGCGATCACGTCCTCGCCCCACACCGCGCTGTAATCTCGCGGCTGCTGGTCGAAGATGTGCTCGGACCCGGCAAAGCCCCGGGTATCGATGAGGAACGTGTGATAGTCATACGGCGGCTTGCCCAGCAGCTCCATGTGGCAGTCTGTCAAAAAGAAGTTCTGCGTGGACAGCAGATACTTGTCGCCGGTGCCGAATTCCTTGTAGGCCAGCGTGACGCCGTTGACGCAAATCGTTTTTACCATCTTGTTCTTCCCTTCCCTTGTTATGCTTTTACGCCGCCCATGACAAGGCCCTTGATCATCTGCTTCTGCACGAACGGGTATACCAGCAGAATGGGGATGATGGCGACGATGGCAATGGCCATGCGCGCGCCCTCGGTGGGCAGGGTGCGCAGCGCGGTGCTGGCCGCCTCGCCCACATCGGTGCTGGATTTCAAATACTCGATGTTGTCCATCAGCTTTTTCAGATACACCTGGATGGTGTACAGCTTGGCGTCGGTGATGTAGTACAGGCCGTTGGTCCAGTTGTTCCAGTAACCCACGGCGGCAAACAGCCCCACCGTGGCCAGCACGGGCTTGGACAGCGGCACCATGATGCCCGCGTAGATGCGCAGCTCGCTGGCGCCGTCGATGCGGGCGGCCTCCACGATCTCAAAGGGGATGCTGGAGCTGTAATAATTGCGCACCAGCAGCACGTTCATGGCGCTCATCAGGCCGCCGGGCAGCAGCAGTGCCCAGATAGTGTTTTTGATGTGGAACACCTGGGTCCACACCATATATGTGGCCGTCAGGCCGCCGTTGAACAGCATGGAGAAAAAGATGAGGAAGGCGAAGAAATTGCGGGGCGCAAAATCCTTGCGGCTGAGCGGATAGGCAAACAGCGACGTGATGATAAGGTTCGTCGCGGTGCCCACCACCGTCACCAGGATGGTGAGCGCGTAGCAGCGGCCGATGGTCAGCCGCTTGGCCCACAGGTATTCATACGCCGCGCCGCTGAATTTCATCGGCCAGAACTTGTAGCCGTACTGCGCCAGCACCGTCTCATCGGTCAGCGAGACGCTCAGCATGAGCAGGAAGGGCACGATGCAGAACACCGCCACCGCAATGATGACCGCCAGGGAGAGATTGTGGAACGCGCGGTCGTCCTTCATCACCGGGACCTTGGACTTTTTGATAGCAACCTTTTCCATACGATCTCTCCTTTAGAACAGCGCGTTTTCGCTGTCGATCTTGCGGACGGCCAGGTTGGACGCCAGCACCAGCACAAACCCCAGCACCGCCTGGAAGACGCTGGCGGCGGAGGACATGCCCACATTGTTCATCTGCATCAGCGCGCGGTACACGTAGGTATCGATGGTCTGCGTCGTCGAATACAGCATGCCGGAGTTGAGCGGGATCTGGTAGAACAGCCCGAAATCCGAGTTGAAGATGCGGCCCACGGAGAGCAGCAGCATCAGGATGATGGTCGGCTTGATCAGCGGCAGAGTGATGCGTGTGATCTGCTGCCATTTGCTGGCCTTGTCCAGCCGCGCGGCCTCATAGAGGCTTTTATCGATGCCGGAGATGGAAGCCATATAGATGATGGAGCTTTGGCCCGCGTTCTGCCAGAAGTGCACGATGGTGAGGATGATGGGCCAATACTTGGCGGTGGCATACCAGTTGACGCCGTCGCCCCCCAGGATGGTGCGGTTTACAAAGCCGTTGGCCGTGCTAAGGAACGCGAACACGATATAGGACAAAATGACCGCGGAGATCATGCTGGGAAAGCAGATGATGGGCTGCAGGACTTTGGCGATCCGGCGCTCTGCGATCTCCGCCATGAACAGGGCGATCGTCACGGCCACCACCACGCCCAGGGCGATCCAGACGATGTTGTACAGCAGTGTGTTGCGCACCATGATCCAGGCGTCCTTGGTGGCGAACAGGAATTTGAAGTTTTCGAACCCGCACCAGGGGCTCGCCAAAATGCCTTTGGCGAAATTCACTTTTTTAAAGGCGATGATGATGCCGAACATCGGCAGATAGTTGTTGCACAGCAGGTAGATCAGCCCCGGTACCATCATCAGAAACAGCGGGACGTTCCGCCGCAGGGAGTTGAGGCGCTTGCTTTTTTTCTTCTGCGCCAAAAGGTCGTCGTAAGCGCCTGCGGGCACTGCCGCCTGCGCTTTATTTGCCGTAGCCATAACGTTGTTCCCCTCTTCGCTGCGGTTTTTCCGGGCGCGGGGCCTTTGGCAAGGCCCCGCGCGGGGAAACCCGTTTTGTTACTGCGCTTGCTGCCAGGCGTCCGCCTGGCTCTGGTACTCCGCCAGCATGTCGTTGATGCCCGCGGCTTCCAGGGACGACAGGAATTCCGGCAAGTACACCTCCGGGTCGATATCGCCGTAGGACAGCGCCTTGAAGTACTGGTTGTAAACGTTGGACACCGCCGCCGACTGGGTGGAGACCTTCTCCGCGTTGGGCGTGAAGCCGAACAGCGGGCAGTAGCGGATCTTTTCCAGGTTCGCCTTCATGTACTCCAGGTCTTCGGCGGTGGAGTTGCCCTCGAAGGGATACATTTTGAACTGGTCGGAGAAGGCGCCGCAGTTCAGCATGGTGGTGTAAGGCACGGAATCCGCGTCCAGGCCCTCGGGATAGCCGATGGAGGTGTGGTCTGCGTTCCACACATAGCTTTTGCCCTCCAGGCCGTAGATCAGCGTGTTGATGATGTACTCATCCGTCCACAGCAGGTTGAGCATCGTGGCCGCAGCCGCCGGGTTTTCCGAGGTGTAGGCCAGGCCGTAGTTCAGGCTCATCGTCGCCATGTCGGTGGGCGCGATCTCCACGGAGTCAAACGTGCCGCCGTAGGTGTTGGAGGTAGTGAACGTCTTGCCGATGGATTCCGCCGTCTGGCCGTGGGACATGGTGGTGCCGATGGACATGCCGGAGTTGACCAGCGCGTCCGCGTTCAGCGTGTTGGTGGAGCCCTCGGCGCTGGAATAGCCCTTCTGGCGGAACTCGTAAGCATACTCACAGGCCTTGCGGAAGGCCTCGGTCTCAAAATAGTTCACCAGGGTGGGATCGTCGCCCACGGTGGCAAAGTAGGCGCCCACCAGGGAGGTGTCATACAGATCGTTGAACAGGGTGGGATAGCGGCTGGTGTCGGCCTCGATCACCTTGTCGGGGTACGCTTCCTTCAGCGCGGCGAACAGGTCCAGCAGGGAATCGAAATCCTTCACCTTGCTCATGTCGTAGCCGATGCCGTCCACGTAGGACTTGTCGTAGATGTACTTCCAGGTGAGCGCCCAGCCCTTGTGCACGGGGACGGTGTACAGCGTGTCGCCGATGGTGCCGCAGGTCAGCCAGTCCTCCTCCATGTCCTTGATGCCTTTCATCTCGTTGTCGATGTAATCGTTCAAGGGCAGCAGGTAACCGTTGTTGACCATGTCCTGCATGTTCATGTTGGGGGCGGCGCCGATGATGATATCCATTTTTTCGCCGCTGGACAGCGCCAGGGGCACGGTGGTGCCGTACTCAAAGAGGTTGGCGACCTCCATATCGAAGGCGAAATCGTAGCCCTTTTCCTTCAGATAGGCGTTGATGGCGTCCTCAACTTCTTTCTGGGCCTCTTCGCTGGGGATGGTCATCATGGTGGAATACATCAGCTTGACCGTGTACGGTTCGGCCCCGCCGTTATTGGCGGTGGTGCCGGAAGCGGACGCCGTGCCGACGGAGCCGCTGGGTGTGCCGGAGCCGCCGCAGGCCGTCATGGACAGCACCATGGCGCAGGCCAGCGCGGATGACAGCAGTTTGAGCAGTGTCTTTTTCATTGTAGTTCCTCCTTATTTTGGGGTGATGGCACCGGGGCTCGTCCCCCGGTGGAAGCATCTTCATCATACCAATCCGGCGCCGGTTTTTCATTCGTTTATGTACGGTCGATTTTCAAAAAAATACACACCTTCCGCGGCGGGAAAAGCCAGGGAACAAGGCGGGCCGCCGGGCCACATCAAAAATGGAAGCTTACGTCTCGAGCTCTCGTTGCATGGGGGACGTCTCTGCGCGCCCCCTCATCCGTCAGCCGCAAAGCGGCTGCCACCTTCCCCCACCGGGGGAAGGCGAACGCGGGCGGCAAGCCGCCCTGCTACTACTTCATAATGTTTTTACGCTTGCGTAAAGCTACGTTGTTTTTCCGCGAAAGC
>CATXYA010000238.1 GCA_958403605.1 uncultured Oscillospiraceae bacterium | reverse complement strand
TCAAACGGATGGCTGGCGGCCAAGTTGCCGCCCACAAAACCGGTGCTGCCCACCAGAGCAAGGCGCATAGGTCTCTCCCCTTTTCGCAGGTTGACATATTTAGGAATATTATATCCTTTTTCCCTTTCCAGCGCAAGACGCGCCGAAAACTGGCGCCGCCGCTGAAAGCGCCGTCAAAAAAGCAGCGTTCTATAAAAAAGAACGCTGCTTTTTATTCCTTTAATCTATTAAGTACCCTGGTACTGCTGGTTCAACGTCCGCGCCAGCATTTCCAGCGCGGGATATTGGTTCAGCTCCGGCGATTTGATGACCGCCTCCAGCAGTTGGCGCTGCACCCAGGCGGCGCGCTTGTCGCGGATGCCCAGCACCGCCAGCTGGCCCACCGTGATGGCCAGCTCCCGCATGCGGTACGGCTCGCCGGAACGGTACAGCCGGTCATACAGCACCAGCTGGCTCTCCCAGCGGGGATCCTCCAGCGCCAGCGTTTTGACGCCCGCCTCGTAATCGAATTCCGGCAGGGCGCTGAGCAGCAGCTTGAGCTCCTGCACTGTCTCCGGCAGCGTCTGCACGCCAGCCAGCTTATCCAGCCCGGCCAGCGCGGCGGCAAAGACCGGGGCAAAGCCCAGGCGGTCACACACCATGCGGTAATCGGCCCCCACCAGGCGCAGGAAGCGCCACCAGCGCACCTCCATGGCGCAGGGCACCTGTCCCAGCTCATGCAGGCAAGCATCGCCCATGCGCAGGCCAAACGGCACCAAGACGCCGCGCGCCAGCAAAGGCGCCAGGGCCTCCGGGCGGGGCGACAGCAAAATATTTTGCAGCGCACTGCGCACCACTGAGGCGGGCAGGCGGCTGATGCCGTCCACGGCCCTCATGGCCGCGATATAAGTATCCGCCTCGATGGCGCAGTCCTTAGCCGCGGCGGCCACAAACAGGGCCAGCACCCGCGCCGGGACCTCGCGGTAATAGGACGCCGGGTCCGGCACCACACAGCGCAGGACGCCCTGCTCTTTGGTGTACTCCTGCCCCCGGTTTTCCACATTCTCCATGACGATACTCTCCTTTGGAAGGGTTACTAAGCGGCCCAGCCGCAGCGCACCAGCGCAAAAAGAGCCACACAAGGCGGCTTCTTGATCGATTTTGGAAGGTGTGCGGCAAATTTTGTCGCATCCTGCTCCTTATTATAACAAACGGACACGTTGTAAGCAACTATGTCCCCATCGACAGTTTCCGGGTTATTAAAACAGGACGCTCCCGCGGGGAGCCACCACGTATGCGTAACTATGTGCACAAAAACCTGGTGCGCAGTGGCTTTGTTATTATAATGGGACGCCCGCGAAGCGGGCCACAACAACAATACGTGCCCTTGCCGGCCAAAGGCCGGCATTTTCTGCGAAAAACGGGTAAGCCGGTTTTTTGCTGCGCAAGAATTTTATTGCGCCTACGCGTGTAGAACACGCGCAGGTTCCGGCAATAAAAGCCCGGCGCTGCATTGTTGCCCATTTCAATGTTCTCGAGGCCGGATGGCGTAAGCCGTCTGAATGCGCGTAAAAGCGCGCATTGGAGCCGCGTCAGCGGCGGCCTCGAGGTTATTATAACAGGACGCTCCCGCAGGGAGCCACCACAAAACCGCACTCGCTGCGGTTTTGCCTGTTTCACCGCGTTAAAGCCGAATGGCACCAGCCATCCTGTGCGCGCAAAAAGCGCGCACAATTGCCGCGTTCCGCGGCGGCTTTAAAAGCATTATACCAAAAATTCGGCAAAGAGTGTTTATTTTCGCAAAAAAAAATTATATAATATACTGGATAATGAATGCGGCGGCTCCGGCGGCCCGGAGCGCATCCGCAAGGAGGCGGCCTATGAACGGCTTCAACAGTAATCTTTTGGACGGCAAGACCAAACTGCATTTCATCGGCATCGGCGGCAGCGGCATGTTCCCGCTGGTGCAGATCCTGCATACGGTGGGCTATGAGATCACCGGCTCCGACGTGGGCGAGGGCGATATCATCGACAAGGAAAAGGCGCTGGGCATCCAGGTGTATCACGGCCACCGGGCCGAGAACGTCCACGGCACCGAGCTGGTGGTGTACACCGCGGCTATTTTGGACGGCAACCCCGAGATCGCCGAGGCGCAGCGCCTGGGCATCCCCTGTGTGGAGCGCAGCGTACTGCTGGGCTATGTGACCAATACCTACCAGCACTCCATCTGCATCTCCGGCACTCACGGCAAAACCACCACCACCGCCATGACGACGCAGATCATGCTGATGGCCGGGCGCGACCCCGCCGCCGTCATTGGCGGCAAGCTGCCCCTCATCGATTCCTACGGCCGCTACGGCGCCGACCGGGAGATCGTGGTGGAGGCCTGCGAATACCACAACACCTTCCTGCACCTCATTCCCCACACCTCCGTGATCCTGAACATCGACGCGGACCATCTGGAGTTCTTCAAGAGCATGGAGAACCTGAAGGCCGCCTTCCGGAAATTTGCGCTGCTGACCGAGCACCTCATCATCGCCAATATCGATGACCCCAACACCGTGGAGGTGGCGGGCAGCGTGGACCGGCCGGTGCGCACCATCGGCATCCGCCAGCTGGCCGACTACCGCGCGGTGAACATCGAGGAATACCGCCCGTCCTTTTTCAGCGTCGACCTGGCGCTGGACGGCGTGCGCGGCGTCCATATCCAGCTGGGCGTGCCGGGCTACCACAACATCTATAACGCGCTGGCCGCCTATGCCTGCGCTGTCAGTGCAGGCTGCACACCCGAGCAGTGCGCCGAGGGCATCGCGGCCTTCCGCGGCGCGGGACGGCGGTTCGAGTTTTTGGGCGAAGTGAACGGCATCACCATTGCCGACGATTACGCCCACCATCCCACGGAGCTGGAGGCCACGCTGAAAAGCGCCAAGGAGATGGACTACAAGCACGTCTGGGCCGTGTTCCAGCCCTTCACCTATTCCCGCACGGAAATGCTGCTGGAGGACTTCGCCCGGGTGCTGCCCATTGCCGACCACGTGGTGATGACCGAGATCATGGGCAGCCGCGAGCGCGCGGAGGACTACACCGTGCGCACCAAGGACCTGGCGGCCAAGATCCCCGGCAGCGTGTGGTTCCAGACCTTTGACGAGGTGGCGGACCATGTACTGGCCCATGCACAGCCGGGTGACCTGGTGATCACCCTGGGCTGCGGCGACATCTACAAGGCTGCCAAAATGATGGTGCAGCGTCAGAAATGACCATCCCGCAAAAAGCAGGGCGCGTTGCACAATGCGCCCTGCTTTTTTGCCGGTAGGAGCGGGAAGGCCCGTGCGCGCCCCCTCATCCGTCAGCCGCTTTGCGGCTGCCACCTTCCCCCACCGGGGGAAGGCTTTTGTTTTTCCTTGCTTTCGCGGAAAAACAACGTAGCTAACCGCTTACTTATAATTTTTAGCAAGTAGTAGCAGGGCGGCTTGCCGCCCGCGTTCGCAGCAGTAGCCGCCAGCCAATCACTTCGTTCTTGGGGCGGCCTTGCAGGGGTGCTGTTCGCCAAACTGGCAAAAGCCAGTTTGGACAGCACCGCCTTCCCCCGGCGGGGGAAGGTGCCGAACGAAGTGAGGCGGATGAGGGGGCGCCCGCATGCCTTCCCTCCCCCGCGCAAAAAGAGCAAACACGTTTGCCGCGCCGCCTCTATTCCATCGCGCCGCCCTGCATGGGGCTTTGGGCGCTGCGGGTGTAGAACTTGAGCACGCCTGCGGTGTATTTGCCGGGGCGCGGGCGCCAGACGGCGCGGCGCGCGGCCAGGACCGCGTCCATCTCCTCCGGCGTCTTGGGGCCGTCCTTGGTGCCCACCAGCGCCAGGCGCCGGGCGGGGATGTCCAGCTCCACCAGGTCCCCCTCCTCCACCAGGGCGATGGGCCCGCCCGCCGCGGCCTCGGGGCTGACGTGGCCGATGGCCGGGCCCTTGGACGCGCCGGAAAAGCGCCCGTCCGTGATGAGGGCGATGCTTTTGCCCAGCTCCGGGTCCGAGGCAATGGCCTCGGTGGTGTAGAACATCTCCGGCATGCCGCTGCCCCGCGGGCCCTCGTAGCGCACAAACACCGCGTCGCCGGGCCGGACCCTGTGCGCCAGCACCGCCGCGATGGCGTCCTCCTCGCAGTCGAAGGGGCGGGCGCGCAGCAAAGCGCGGTGCATTTCCGGCGGCACGGCGGAGTGCTTCACCACCGCCCCCTCGGGCGCCATGTTCCCCTTTAAGATGGCGATGGTGCCC
>CATXYA010000237.1 GCA_958403605.1 uncultured Oscillospiraceae bacterium | reverse complement strand
CATGCTGCAATGCGGCCTGTCTGCGGTTTTGGCGCCATGAATCCGTCAGAAGGAGGGTCCTTCTTGCCCAAAAAAACTTTTTGCGCCCTGTTGGCGATGGCCCTATGCGTCTCGTTTTCCGCCTGCGGCAAAAATGGCGGCGGCCTGTTTTCCTCCGGCCGGCCGGAAAAGATCGACTCGGCGGAGGTGCAGTTCCAAGCGCCTGCCGAGGGGGACACCATCGCTGTTTTTTCCACCAGCCTGGGAGAGATCTCGGTGGTCGTCTTCTCACTAATCGCCCCCATGGCTGTGGAAAATTTTGTCGCGCTGGCACAGCAGGGGTATTATGACGGCATCGTCTTCCACCGTGTGGAGGAGGATTTTATCATTCAGAGCGGCGACGCCACCGGCACGGGCGGCAGCGGCGCCAGTATTTGGAACAACAATGCCTACCCGGACGAGCTTTCCGACAAGCTGCACCATTATTCCGGCGCTTTGGCCACGGCGCACGCAACGGACGGCTCGGTGGGCAACCTGAGCCAGTTCTACTTTGTGGCGACGCCCGCCGGCAGCATCGACAAGGCCGCGGCCAAAACGCTGACCGATGCCGGGCTTCGTCAAGAAGTGGTGGACGCCTACCGCGCGGCGGGCGGCGCGCCTTATCTGGACGGTCTGGACACCGTGTTCGGCCAGGTGTACGCGGGCATGGACGTGGTGGATGCCATCGCCGCCGTGGAGACGGACGGCACCGGCAAACCCTTGGAGGACGTCACCCTCGTCAGCGTCACCATCACCACCTATGCGGCGGCGCAGACCGGGTCCGCCCCTGCATCCGCCTCCGCTTCCAATGCGGCCTGACCGCTAAAAAATGCGTTTCAGCGCGTGCGATTTTCGCACGCGCTTTTTTTTCGGGGTCATTTGTGTTAAGATAAGGATAGAGTTTACCCTTTGATGGTTTGAGGAGAAGCGGTTTGAAAAAGATCCTGAAATTTATTTTGTCCCGCACCTTTTTGTTCGGTGTGCTGATCGCGGTGCAGCTGGGCCTGTTCGTGTGGCTGATCCTGCAGTTCAGCCAGGCGGGGTCCTATGCCTATCTCATTTTGACGCTCATCAGCGTGTTCGTCATCATTCTGGTGCTGGAGCACTCCGGCACCAACCCGGCCTACAAAATGATGTGGCTGCTCATCGTGGTGGCCCTGCCGGTGTCGGGCGCGTTTTTCTATCTGCTGTGGGGCAAGCCCAGCATCAAGCCCAAGCGGGCGGCGCATTTTTTGGACCTGGAACGCAAGGCCGCGGCGGCCATGGAACCGGACCCGGATGTGAGCGAGGACGCCAGCCGCCGCCTGCCGGACATGCGGCGCTCCATGGAATACCTCTCCACCAACAGCGCCGCGCCGGTGTACCGCGACACCAAGGCCGAGTATTACCCCATGGGACAGGACTTTTTCGTCTCCTTCCTGCGGGAGATCCAATCGGCGAAGAAGTGCATCTTTCTGGAATACTTCATCATCCACGAGGGCGAGGTGATGTGGGAGCGCACGCTGGAGATCTTAAAGCAGAAGGCGGCCCAGGGCGTGGATGTGCGCGTGATCTACGACGGCTTTGGCAGCATGTTCACCCTCTCGTCCGACTACGATGAAACACTGCGCCGGGCGGGCATCCAGTGCCGCGTCTTCAATCCCCTGCAGTTTTCCTGGCATCTGGCCGATTACAAGCTGCTCAACCACCGCGACCACCGCAAGATCACCATCGTGGACGGCGAGGTGGGCTTCACGGGTGGCCTCAACTTTGCCGACGAATATATCAACAAAAAGCACCGCTTCGGCGTGTGGAAGGACACGGGCCTGATGCTGAAGGGCCCGGGCGTCTACAGCCTCACCGTCACCTTTTTGAAAATGTGGGATTTTGTGGCGGGCACGTCCACGCGCTATCAGGATTACCGCCCCGCCATGCGCTGCGAGGCCGCGGACGGCTTTGTGCAGCCCTACTGCGATTCGCCCCTGGACGATGAAAATGTCTCGGAGAGCGCCTACTTCAACCTCATCCACGCCGCGCGCCGCTCGTTGGACATTGTGACGCCGTACCTGATCTTGGACAACGAGATGGTCACCAGCCTGTGCCTGGCCGCCAAAAGCGGCGTGCAGGTGCGCATTTTGGTGCCCGGCGTGCCGGACAAGTGGTATGTGTACTACGTCACGCAAAGCTATTACGGCGAGCTGCTGCGCGCCGGGGTGCGCATCTATGAATATGAGCCGGGCTTCCTGCACGCCAAAATGTATGTGTGCGACGACCAGGCGGCCATTGTGGGCAGCGCCAATATGGATTACCGCAGCCTGTATCTGCATTTTGAAAATTGCTGCATCTTCTATGGCGGCCACATGGTGGAGGATGTGCACCAGGACATTGTGCAAACGCTGACGGAATGCCGGGAAGTGACCTTGGCGGACACCGAGCGCGTGCCGCTGTACAAATGGCTGGCACAGGTGGCGCTGCGGTTCTTTGCGCCGCTGATGTGAAAAAAGGAGAGGAAAATGAATGACCATTGTTGTCATTGACGGCCAGGGCGGCGGGTTTGGCCGCGCCCTGGTGGAGGGCCTGCGCGCCGCGGGCGTGCGGGCAGAGATCATCGCCGTGGGCCTCAACAGCCTTGCCACCTCGGCCATGCTGAAGGCCGGGGCCAATGCCGGGGCCACCGGGGAAAACGCCGCCGTGGTGAATGCCCGCCGGGCGGATATCCTCGCCGGGCCGCTGGGGCTGGTGATGGCCAACAGCATGCTGGGCGAATGCAGCCCCGCCGTGGCCTTGGCCGTGGCGGAAAGCCCCGCCGTGCGGGTGCTGATCCCCGCCGCCAAATGCGGCACCCAGGTGGCGGGCCTGCCCGAGCAGCCGCTGGCCGAGCGCATCGCCGACGCGGTGCAAAAAATTCTGGCGCTGATTGGGAAATAAGCGGCGCCGTTTTCGCAGGGGCGGCCATTGCCGCCTTTGGGCTGCACCGCAGGAATGGGTAAGCCAAAACATCCCGATGCCGTTTCCCCGTGGGGGTGGCATCGGGATGCTTTTGTGTCCTCCTCGAAACGCGGCGGTGGACAAAAGAACCGCAAAGCCGGGCGTTATCCTTCCGTGAGAAGGACCATGTTGTTTTTCAGCACCTTCCCCACCGCTTCGTGGAAGGCGGAGAACTGGGCCGTTTCGGCGGCCAGCTGGCGGCGGCCCTTGGGCGTGAGCGCATAGTATTTGCGCACGCGCCCGGTGGGGGCCGTCTTTTCATAGCTTTTTACCGCGCCCTCTTTTTCCAGCCGGTGCAGCACGGGGTACAGCGTCCCCTCCTGGTAGCGGAACGCCTGCTCGCTGCGTTGCTCGAGGCGGCGGATGATCTCGTAACCGTACAGATCCTCCTGGGCCAGCAGCGCCAGCACCAGCAGCGGCCCCGCCGCGCCCTGATAATTTTTGTCAAACATGCTCCGCTGTCTCTCTTTCCTGTTTTGTACGCCGCCAGCCGCGGATGCCCTGGATCAAAAACACCAAGGCCAGCAGCAGCCATATCACGGTGCCTCCGCCAGTACTGCCCAAGGCTGCGCGCAGATTGCCCTCCGCCAGCGCCTGCGGCATCGTCTCTGTCAACGTTCCGCTTACGTGACCGGGCTCTGCTGCCGCCAATAATACGCGCACCCGCAAAATAACGCGCGTCAATAGCCCTGCCCCGATCACGGCCATCCCTGCGCTGGCACCTAAAAACAGCCGCCACGGCAGCGGTTTGTCGTTTTCGCGGTGCCAGCTCTCAACAAACGCCTCTGCGGGCCCCACATTTTCCAGCGTGCGCGCCGCGGCTTCCGCTTCGTCCAGCCCTCGCGCAGAGAACTGCTCCATCGTCTCCTGCAAATGCGCAGTCAATTCGCCCCGCAGACGGTCCCGCTCTTCATAGCCGGGGACCCCGCTCAGCGCTTCCTTCAGCCATGCCTGCAGGGGCGGCGGCAGCACGGAAGCTGGTGCCGCCTTTTGGGACCGCTTTGCCGCCGGTGCCGCCGGTTTTGCGCCAAAGCGCTCCCATACGCATGCCAGCACAATGACTACCGTTCCAACGCCGCCAAAAATCCACATCAGCCAAGTGTTCCAGTTCAAATAGGTCCGCATGACATCATTCATTTTGCTGCCTCTTTCCGTTTTGCTCTTTCCGCCAGCCGCGGATGCCCTGCACCAGCAAGATCAGCGCGACCAGCAGAAACATGACCGCGCCCATCCCGATGCGGCCAAGATCGCCGTTCATCCAGCCC
>CATXYA010000236.1 GCA_958403605.1 uncultured Oscillospiraceae bacterium | reverse complement strand
AAAATTTTGCAAAACCCCTTAACATGGAGTGAACTCCAAGTGTTAGGGTAAGGGCAGACGAAATAACGCTTCTCATCTGTAAGGAGGTCAAAAACATGGAATCTTTGGCAAACAGCGTCATTTTCCCCCGGGGAGAAAAAAATCCCTTCGGGCAGTATTTTATCGGGGACAGCTACCTGCACATGCTCACCACCCAGGGCGTGCCCATCGGCAATGTCACCTTTGCGCCCGGCTGCCGCAACAACTGGCACATCCACCACGGCGCGGGCGGCGGGCAGATCTTGTTGTGTACCGGCGGCCGCGGCTGGTACCAGGCCTGGGGCCAGCCCGCGCGCCAGCTGCACGCCGGGGACGTGGTGATGATCCCGCCGGAGGTAAAGCACTGGCACGGCGCCGCCAAGGACAGCTGGTTCGTGCATCTGGCGGTGGAGGTGCCCTGCGCGGAGGGCAAAAACGAGTGGCTGGAGCCGGTGGACGACAGCACGTACAACGAATTACCATAGGGAGGATCTTTTTATGGACAAAGCAACAGTCTATTTCACCAAGGACATCAGCCCCGCGGGGCTGTGCCGCATTTACGAGGCCCTGCAGCACCCGCTGCACGGCAAGGTGGCTGTCAAAATTTCCACGGGCGAGCCCGGCGGCCACAATTTCCTGGACCCGGCGCTCATCCAGCCTCTGGTGCAGCAGCTGGACGGCACCATTGTGGAGTGCAACACCGCCTATGAGGGCCGCCGCAACACCAGCGCCGCCCATTGGCAGACCTTTGCCGACCACGGCTTCAAGGCCATCGCCCCCTGCGATTTGATGGACGAGGACGGCGACATCTCCCTGCCCGTCACCGGCGGGCGGCGGCTGCGGGAAAACTTTGTGGGCGCGCATCTGGCATGGTACGATTCCATGCTCATGCTCTCTCACTTCAAGGGCCACGCCATGGGCGGCTTCGGCGGCGCGCTGAAAAATATGTCCATCGGCGTCGCCTCCGCCCGCGGCAAGCAGTGGATCCACACCTCCGGCAGCGGCGAGACCTCCTTTGAGGCGCTGATGACCGCGGACCACGATTCTTTTCTGGAATCCATGGCCGATGCCGATCAGGCCGTGATGGACCACATGGGCCGGGAGAATATCGTCTACATCAACGTCGCCAACAAGCTGTCTGTGGACTGTGACTGCGCCGCCCACCCGGCGGACCCGGAGATGGCCGATCTGGGCATCTTCGCCTCCACCGACCCCGTGGCGCTGGACCAGGCCTGCGTGGATGCGGTGTATGCCTCGCCCGACCCCGGCAAAGCAGCCCTCATCGAACGCATTGAAAGCCGCAACGGCATCCACACCGTCGAGGCCGCCGCATCCCTGGGCCTGGGCAGCCGCGATTATACGCTGATTTCGCTGGATTGAGGAGGGACGAAAGGATGGAAGCTGCAACGCCCGCCGCGCTCTTTGCCGGGACAGACCCGGAATTTTCCGCCCTCTTTGACCGCTTCGCCGAGCAGGAGGTGCCTGCCGAAAGCAAGCTGGCCGCGCCCACCCGCTATTTTGTGGTGCTGGCCGCGCTGCTGGGCTGCGGCGGTCTGGAGCCGTTCTGCGCGCTGCTGCCCACGGCCCTGGACGCGGGGCTCACTCCGGTGGAACTGAAAGAATTGACCTATCAGGCCACAGCTTACCTGGGCTTTGGCCGCATCCCGCCCTTTTTGCAGGCCGTCAATGAGGCGCTGGCCGCCCGGGGCGCGGCGCTGCCGCTGGCAGCACAAAGCACCACGGACGCCGGCACCCGCCGGGAGGCGGGCACCCAGGCCCAGGTGGAGATCTTTGGCGAACACATGCGGGAGTTCTGGTGCTCCGGCCCCGCGGAGAGCCGCCACATCAACCGCTGGCTGGCGGCCAACTGCTTTGGGGACTACTACACCCGCACGGGGCTGGACCTGCCCCGGCGGGAGCTGGCCACCTTCTGCTTTTTGACGGCCCTGGGCGGCTGCGAGCCCCAGCTCACCAGCCACGCCGCGGCCAACCTGCGGTTGGGCAATGGCCGGGAGCTGCTCATCGACGCCGTCTCCCAGTGCTTGCCCTACATCGGCTATCCCCGCGCGCTCAACGCGCTGCGCTGTGTCCGCGAAGCCGCGGCACAGCGGGAAAAAGGAGAGACAACATGAAAAACATTTTGGTCATTTCCGCCAGCCCCCGCCGGGGCGGCAATTCCGACACCCTGTGCGATCAATTCCTGCGCGGCGCGCAGGAGGCGGGCCACCAGGTGGAAAAACTCTTCCTGCGCGACCATACGGTGGGTTATTGCACGGGCTGCGGCCTGTGCAACCGCCGGCCGGGCACGTGCTCGCAACAGGACGGCATGGCGCAGATCGCGGAAAAGCTGCAGCGGGCCGACGTCATCGTGCTGGCGACGCCCGTGTATTTCTACACCATGGACGCCCAGCTGAAAACGCTCATCGACCGCTGCTGCCCTTATTACACCGCGCTGAAAAACAAGGAGTTCTACTTCATCGTCACCGCCGCCGACACCGACCGCGCGGCCCTGGAGCGGACCATCGAGGGCCTGCGGGGCTTCACCAGCTGCCTGGATGGGCCTGTGGAAAAGGGCGTCGTCTACGGCGCGGGCGCGTGGAACGTGGGTGACATCGAAGCCCTGCCCGCCATGCAGGAGGCGTATCAGCTGGGCCGCAATGCCTGAGCGGCGCCCTTGACGCACCGCCGCCCGTTGTGGTAGAACAAGGTTGAAGAAAAACCGCAGAGCATGGAAAAGGAAGGGGTGCCGGCATGACCATCGCCGAAGTGAGCAAGCAATATGATATTTCCGCCGATACGCTGCGCTATTACGAGCGCATCGGCCTTATTCCCCCGGTGCCGCGCAACAAAAGCGGCATCCGGGATTACGATGCGGCCTCCTGCGGCTGGGTGGAGCTGATGAAGTGCATGCGCGCCTCCGGCGTGCAGATCGAGGCGCTCATCGAGTACGTGGCCCTGTTCCGCCAGGGCGACGCCACCGCCGCGGCCCGCAAGGCGCTGCTCATGGAGCAGCGCGACCAGCTGCAGGCCCGCATGGCGGACATGCAGCGCTCGCTGGACCGACTCAACACCAAGATCGCAAACTATGAGCACCAGCTGGCGGCGAAGGAAAAAGCGCTGATGGAACAAACGGAAAAAGCGCCCTCTTAGGCGCGGTAACGCAAGAAAGCATCGCCCCAGGGAGGGGAATTCCCGCGCATAGTGTCGTCAAATCCGCTTGACAACCACAAAGGGTGCCTGCACGGATTTTCCTAGCTCTGCATCGGGAATTCCCGTCCCTGGGGTGCGCAGCAGTTTTGGCCCGGCGGTTTTGGATGGATAGCGGCATGAAAAAAGCTCGGTAATCCGCCAGGATTGCCGAGCTTTTTGAATACGCTAGACGCCAAAACCGTCAGTCCAAAACCGATGTTTTCTTGCGCCACCGCGCCTTTGAGGGGCGCTTTTTTCATGCGGAAAGGATCACTCCCCCTGCAAAAGCTCCATCGGTTCGCGGCGGCAGGCGCTGCGGGCGAAGGCCAAGGCGATGGCGGCCAGCAGCAGGACGGCGGCCAGGCCACCCAGGGCCAGGGGCAGCGGGCTGACAGTGGCCGCTGTCAGCCATTCGGGCACCACCACGGCGTCCGCGGCGTTCACCCAGACACTGTAAGCGGTGTCGAACAACTGCGCGCTCTGCCCCATGGCGGAGGTAAAGAGGCCGCGGGACACCCAGTAGGACGCGGCGGCCCCCAGGGCCGCGCTGACGGCGCCCACCAGCAGGAACGCCGAACAGGCGGAGCGGACGCACTGGCGCTTGGTCGCGCCTAAGGCGCGCTCCAGGGCAAAGCGGCGGGCGCTGCGTCCAATGAGCAGATAGGCGAAGAAGAACGCCACGGCCAAAAACACGGCCAATCCGCTGCCAAACAGTACCCAAGCGACGGCGGACAGATCGTCCAGCCCCGCCTTCAGCTGGCTGTAGCCGTTGTCGTAAAACTGCACCTCGATATTCTCGACGCCCGCGGCGGAAAAGGCCGCCATGAATTGGTCAATGGTGCCGTTGGGGATCTCAAAGACGGTGTTGGCGCCCTGGATGGGGCCACCGCTAATAATATGATCTTGATCGCTTCCAGCCGGAACCGATTGTGCCGGAAGGATGACAGAATTGAGAGAAAGATCATAGGGGGAATCCGACTTTGTGGTACTATGATAAGCACCGACAATGGTATAATCCGCCTCATAAAATGGTTCGTAAAGACTGCCGTCC